>JAENWF010000020.1 GCA_016650215.1 Thermoanaerobaculia bacterium | reverse complement strand
GTTGAGCCGCACGAGCGGCGTGTTCCCGATCGTCTCTGTGATGTCGTTGTAGATCTTCCCGTGCATTCCGTTCTCCTTTCGGCAAAACAAAAGACCCGGGCGATTGCGCCCGGGCCTGGTTCGAGGATGGGTCGTGACGCTTCTGCTAGATGGCGCGCATTCTACGCCTAATGAGGGACGGGAGCCTCCCCGAGGTACCTGTACCCGATCTTTGCCACGGCGACGATCACCGCGGAATCGGTGCCGACCGCTTTCTGCAGCTTGCGGCGGAGACGCGTCACGTGGGTGTCGACCGTGCGACTGTTCAGTTTGAGGTCGACGCGATAGTTCCAGACGCGGGAGAGCAGCTCATCGCGCGGCACCACGCGCTCCTTGTTCTTGAAGAGGTACATGAGGAGATCGAATTCTTTCGGGGAGAGCTTGAGACGCTGATTCGAGGCGCTCGCCTCGCGCGTGGAGGGATCGAGGCGGATGATGTCGTCCTCGCAGACGCTCTTGCCGGACGTCGCCGCAACGTCGGTGCGACGCATGACCGCATCGATGCGCGCGAACAGCTCCTGCACCCCGAACGGCTTCGTCACGTAGTCATCAGCCCCCGACCGCAGCCCTCGGACCTTGTCGGTCTCCTGGCCGCGTGCCGTCAGAAGAATGACCGGCACCTTCGAGATCTTGCGAATGTGGTCGAGAACCTCGAACCCGCTCTTCTTGGGGAGCATCAGATCGAGCAGGACCAGGTCGGGCTGTTCGGAGTGAAACAGCCGGATCGCCTCCTCGCCGTCCGCGGCGGTCGCGGTGTCGTAGTTCTCATGCCGGAGATTGATCTCCAGCCCCTGGCGCAGCCCGGCTTCATCCTCGACGATCAGAATCTTTGTCATTCAACACTCCCTCGTAGTCAGCGGGACTTGTCTGCTATTACGGATCAGGACGTAACGGGTTTCGAATGAGTCATCAGGCCGCTCAAGGCGCGCCTTTCTTCTGGGGAAGTTCGGGGAAAACGCATCCGGAAAGTCGAGCCGGAGCCTGGGATCGACTCGACCTCGACGCTCCCTTCATGGGACTTGACGATCTGCTGGACGAGCGTGAGTCCGAGGCCCGCGCCGCGGCGCGTCTGCGTGTCTGAGAACTGCGCGCGGTAGTAAGGGTCGAAGATCCGCGAGAGCTCCCGCGCCTCGATCCCGATGCCGCGGTCGCGCACTTCGATCACGACCTCGTCGGCGAGCGACTTCACAAAGACCGAGATTGCCTTCTCGTCGGCGGAGTACTTGATCGCGTTGTCGATCAGATTGAGAAGTGCGCGGGAGACGGCGTCGCGATCCCACATCTGCGGCTCGATCGTGTCATCGATCTGCATGCTGACCGCAAAGCCTTTGCTTCGGATCCACGAGTCGTACGTCGACACGAGCGAAGTCACCAGCTCGTACGGCGTGACCGGCACAAACGCGAGCGCTTTCACGCTGCGATTCTGCAGGCGGGCGACATCGAGCACGTTCTCGACGAGGTGCGAGAGGTGCAGCACCTCGCGAAGGATCTGATCTTCGATGTCGAGCCGCTCTTTTTCCTTCAGTTTCGAGCCGCGTTTGAGCGTTTCCGCACCGAGGCGGATCATCGCCAGCGGCGTGCGGAGCTCGTGCGAGACGTTCGCGATGAGCGCGCCACGCAGCTTCATCGCTTCCGCCTCCTTGCCGAGGCCACGCACCGCGAGATACGCGCCGATCGCCATCAGGATCAGCGCAACGAGGCTAACGCCGAGACTCGCGACCCGCTGATTCGCCCAGCCCGTGCCGCCATACGAAGGGCGGACGACCGCGCGCACGGCATATGAGGAAAGAGGAGCACCGAGGGGCGAATAGAACGAGAAGCCATCGGCGAGACGCGCGAGGCCCTGGCGCTTCTGCCCCTGCACGAGCGTCACATCGGCGCGCTGCTCCACCGCGAGCGTGTCACGCGTCGGCGCTGTCCGGATGACCGGCTGCTGGCGGATCGCCGGCTGCACTTCCGCCAGCAGCCGCGACGGATCGTATTTGTACCGGACGGTTCCGGTCGACGTGAAGAACTCGCGCGTGAGGTACGCCTTGCTCGCCTCGCTGGTCCCCAGCTCGCTCACGACCACCGAACTGGCGGGATCGTGATCAGGGAGATAGATGGCGAAGACAATCCAACCGTTCGACCCGACCCACTCACGCAACGAGGTGAACGTCGGAGACTCGGCGTAGCGCTCGCTCTGCTGCCAGTCCTCGACCGCTTTCGAAAGCACGCTCTGGACCGCGCGATCGACGCGCCGCGCCGTGACTTCTGCCGCGTAGCTGGCGTACTGCACCGCCAGCGTGTTCGCGCCCCGCTCCATCCTCACCGAGAGCACGTACGAACGCCACGCGAGAACCCCGAGCGCGGCGCTGATGATCAGAAGCGGAAGAAGAATCGAGACGTGATCGGGCCGCTCTCCGTCTCGGGAGATCGGATTGAGCTTCGCCAGAAGTCTCCGGACCATGTCTGTCGCAGACTCAGGGCTGAGCGCCGGCCGTCGCGGTGTGACTCTGCGCGAGATGGCTGGAGATCACCTTTTCGATGTAATCCTCGGGATACGGCTCGAGACGCAGGTCCACCTTCTTCAGTGAACCGCGGCGCTGGATGATCAGCCATAGCCGGCCGCTCGCCGCCGCCTGCGCAAGCAACTGCTTGAACTGCGTCGCATTGGCGTCGCGCACCGACTTGCCGTTGACGCTGTAGAGACGATCACCCTCACGCAGGTCGACACGGGAGGCGGGGCTGTTCGGGAGCACCGTCTTGATCACCAGACCAGGCTTGAGCTCGACGATCTGCAGGCCGAGGTAACGGCGCCCGGCGAGCATCTGGCGGATCTGATGCTCGCACTCGCCCGCGGCGGCGTGACAGCTCGACTCGTCCGCGCGCAGGGAGGCAGCGGCGAGCGAGCCGAGAACGAGCATCAGTGATGTGAAGAGACGGATTTTCATTGCCGAAGAGACGGTCTGCAACAGGTGCTTACTCTAAACCCGGGGATGTGACATCTGAAATTACAAATCGGAAACGGTCGAACGAATTCCCTGTCAGGACTGGGGTTGCGCATCACCGCAGGGGCTCAAACACGGAATTTCAGCGAGCCAAATGCCGAAGTGACGTGAAAATCGGCCGGATCGCACATCGTTGGACGCCACGCGCTGTACTCGTCACCTTCTGCCGGATGGCGGTCGATGCGGAAGAAGTTGGCGCGCCATGTCTCCCCATCGCATGGCTCGGAGCGGCCGAGGGAGCGAAACGGGATCCGAAGCGTGGTGTCGATCGTCATCCGAAGTCCCGGCTCTACGATTTTGCGCACGCCCGCAAGGAGCCCCTCGGGCGTCCACGAGACATCGGCCCGCATCGTGTCGCGAATGCCGTCGGGCGAGTCGATCTGCGCGTCGAAAAGAGTTCCAACGGGGCTGACTTCGATCTCGAAGTAGCGCGAGAGCTGGTCCGGCGCGAGGAAGACTTCGACGACGTCTTCTTCGTAAATCGGGTCGTCCCGGTCGGTGAAGCTCGCGACGACATAGTCATCAGCGGCCGAGAAGACCAAATTGAGGTAGCGGGAGTCGAAGTAGGCCGAAACCGTCGTCGCGAGCCGCGGAGCCTGGCCATCAATTGCGCGCCGGAGGCGGACAGTCTCGCAGGAAGGGGGAGTCGCCCAGGGGTCTTCGATCGAGAACGCGCCCCTCACCACGATCAGTGTGTCCGACATCGGCGCCCATGATAGGCGGGGGGCGCGGCATACGGAATGCAACGGACGTTTCCCGACGGGAAACAATGTGGATCACGAACTCGATGAGCTGAGACGGGAGTTTCTCGCTGAGGCGGAGGAAAAAGTGCGGGAGATGCAGACCGCGCTGGATGGAGATGCCTCGAGCGAGGCACTCGAACGACTCTCATACCTCGCGCACCAGCTGAAGGGCTCGGGCGGAAGCTACGGCTACCAGCGGATTTCGGCCGACGCGGCCGAGATCGAGAAGGCGGTCGAATCCGGCGACGGCTCTCTGGCGGCAAAGGTCAAGCAGCACGTCGAGAACCTCCGTGCCGAAATCGACCGCGGCACCAAAGAGCTCTCGGCGCACGCATAGCCGCGAGTCCGGGAACAAACCGGAAGCTCGCTACGCGCTTTTCTCCGTCTTCCGGTTCACGTCCTGCCGCCTCTCGGCCTGGACCTGATTCCGGCCACCATGCTTGGCCCGGTAGAGCGCTTTGTCGGCAGCGACGATCAACTCTTTCGAGCTGTTGATCTTCGTTCCCGGGACGCTGGCAACGCCGAGGCTCACCGTGATGCTGAGAGGTCCCGACTGCGTCTCGATCGGAGTCGACTCGACCATGTTGCGAATCTTTTCAGCGAACGTGATCGCGTCAGCAAGGGCCGTTTCCGGCATCATCACCGCGAACTCCTCGCCGCCGTAGCGCGCGACGAGATCGGTCGAGCGCACCGAGTCGCGATAGAGCACCGCGACTCGCTTGAGCACATCGTCGCCGACCGCGTGACCGTAGGTATCGTTGACCTTCTTGAAGAAGTCGATGTCGATCATCGCAAGCGATAGCGGCCGCTCGTAGCGCGCTGACTCCTCGAACGCCCGCGCGAGCTCGTCCTGGAAGAAGCGATGGTTGTGCAGCTTCGTCAGGCCATCCGTGATCGAGAGCAGCTCGAGCCGCCGGTTCGTCTCAATCAGCTCCTTCTGCAGGTCGACGATCCGCTTGCCTGCGCGGACGCGCGCGAGCAGCTCCGGCGACTGAAATGGCTTGGTAATGTAGTCGTCCGCCCCGAGCTCGAGTCCTTCGACTTTGTCCGCCTGCTCGTCATCGCCCGTAAGCATGATGATGTAGCGCGCCCGGAACGCCGGATTCGATTTCAGCTCCTGGCAGAGGACCACGCCGTCCATGTCGGGCAGCCTGCGGTCGAGAATCGCGAGATCCCACGGACTCTCGACGAGACGCTTGCGCGCCTCTTCGCCGGTCGTGCATTCGAGGGTGCCATATCCGGAGCGCTTGAGATAGAGACTCACAAGGCGGCGGATTGCGAGATCGTCGTCAACGACCGCAACGATAAATGGGGTTGCCTGAGGCATCACAGGGCGAGCCGCAACGAGCATGCCACGCGAGCCGGACATGATGCGACACCGAGTCTCAGTTTGGCGCCTTCCGACTGACCCGCATGGAGATATCGAGCGCGGTCACCGAGTGCGTCAAGGCACCGATCGAGATCCGGTCGACGCCGGTTTCGGCGACTTCTCTCACGTTCTCGATCGTGATGCCGCCCGAGGCTTCCAGCGGGACGCGGCCTGCCGCCCGTTCGACCGCAGCGCGCAGTTGCGCGGGATTCATGTTGTCGAGGAGGATGAAGTCGGGATCCAGCGATAGCGCTTCGCCGAGCTCACGCTCGTCGCGCACTTCGACCATGATCTTCTGCACCATCCTCCGCGCGCGGATCCGCTCGACCGCCGCGCGGATCGACCCTGAGCGGTCGACGTGATTGTTCTTGATCAGGAACATGTCGTGAAGGCCCTGGCGATGGTTCTCGCCGCCGCCAGCAGCAACCGCGTACTTGTCGAGATGGCGCAGCCCGGGAGCTGTCTTCCGCGTGTCGTAGATCTTCGCATTCGTCCCCGCCACCGCATCAACGTAACGCCGCGTGGCGGTCGCAATCCCCGACGCGCGCTGCATGAAATTCAACGCGGTGCGCTCGCCGGAGAGAAGAGCGATGACCGAAGCCTCGATCGTGGCGACGACCGTTCCCTTCTCCACACGCGCGCCATCCTTCACCCGCGCTTCGAACTTCGCGCTCGAATCAAGAGTCGCGAACGTGACCTCGGCGAACGCGAGTCCGGCGACGATACCCGGAGCTTTCACGACGAGCTCCGCCGAGCCGCGGTCGTCCGGCGCGAAGATCGCATCGGCGGTGATGTCGGGCAGATCCTCGTCCAGCGCACGACGGACGAGAGTTCGGATGAGACTGCGGTCGAGCATGATGTCTGTCGGAGCAGAAATTCTGCCGGTACCTCATTCGTTAGATAGCGTAGTTCGTTGACAACTGGGGGCGCACCGGCTTCGACGGGAATATGTCGGGGTCATGGTTGCATGCCGAGCTGATTGCCTCGTAAAAACAATCACCAACTGTAATCGCGAACAGCGAATACGCACTCGCAGCTTAATTGACTGCGACGCCCATCATCGGTCGCTCACGCCGTTGATCAAGGTGTCATGATGTGAGCTACGGACCTGTGAGTGTCTCGAAACAGGTCCCGACAATTAAGGGGCTGGTCCGGGTCGTTCTCTGCTCTCCGGGCAGGCACGGACGAGATTCAAGCGAGAGCTAAGCATGTAGTAGCCAGGCTGCCACTGTTTTCGGACGCGGGTTCAACTCCCGCCGCCTCCACCACTTTGAATTCACTACAAGCCAGCCTTCAGGGGCTGGCTTTGGGTTTTTGCGGCTACCAGGCCGCGCCGATCGTGATGCCGAGGTCTTTGCGCTCGACTGCGAGGACGGTGAGGCTGTAGCGGCTGAAGGCGTACGTTGATGACAGGTGCGTGTGCACGCCGTCGTTCATCACCATCGCCGACCAGCCGGAGCGGATCTGCACGTTGACGCCGAAGGGGTAGAGCATCCGATCTTCCGCTGTGCCCCAGCTCATGCCGGCGTACGGGGCGATTGGCAGTCCGATGATGTGGTGGAAGCTCTTGCTCACGGTCGCGTAGTACGACTGCCCATCAGGCGTTCCGATACGGTCGCTGCTCGTCCCGAAGATGACGGCTGGGCGCGTCGCGGTCTCAGGCAGAGCGCGCCAGTTCGCGACAAGTCCCACTTCGCCCGCGAGCTGATTCCATTCGACTCCGGCCTTGAAGCTCTTCGTGAGCTGATGCATCACGATCGTTCGATGCGTGGCGCGATCGATCTGTCCCGACAGATAGCGGTGTGAGAGCTCCCACTTCGTAGCCTGCGCAGTCCCACGGACCGCGATCCCTTCGCCGGGTCAGCCGGGTCAGCTCGGGACGAGCGAGGCCTCGGCCACCTTCACTTTCGCACCCGCAGCGCTCAACTCCGCGAGCGCGTCGAAGAGTTGTGCGTAGCGCTCCGGATCGGATTCGAACAGCGCGCGACACCCGCTCTTCCTGAAGCTGTAGGTCTTGCCGTCGAACGTGGCGGTTTCCACCACCGCATCTCGCTTCGTGGCGAAGCAATCTTCCGGCTCAGGTTGCGCGAGAAGCGGCGCCGCGGCCAAAGCCACTAGAACGATGAGAGCTTTCACTCGGCGAGAGCCTTCTCGATCATCGCGATCATCGCCGCTTTGTCCGCCTCGCCGCCGTAACGCTTCACGATCCGCCCGTCGCGGCCGACGAGAACGAGCGCAGGCAGCGCATTCACTTTGTAGCCGTTCCAGACCGCAGGCGTCGCCTGCAGGATCGGATACGACACCTTCGCCTTCGCCGTCGCCTTTCGAACGAGGGCAGGCCGGTCGTCCACCGTTACGCCGACGACGCTGAATCCTCGCTGCTGATACTTTGCGTGGAGCGACTGCAACTCAGGAAGAGCCGCCATGCAGGGTCCGCAGAATGTCGCCCAGAAGTCGAGCAGGACGACCTTCCCTTTCATTCCGGAGAGTGAGATCGCTTTTCCATCGAACGTCTCCAGAGTGAATGGCGGCGCGACACTTCCCTCATCCGTCACGAGAAATGCACCGGGCTCCTTGAGGAACTCGACCTTGCACTTGAGGCTGCAGAAAAAATACTGCTTCCCCTTGTACGTCGCGGTCGCCTTCACCGGCTCGAATCCCGAACCCTCCCGCGGCCCGCAGACCGCACACACCGCGCGGTCCTCGGCAAACGCCGCCGGCGCAGCGAGAAGAATCAATGCAATCACGACGATACGCTTCGCGGTCAAAGACACCCCCGGATTACGTATGACGAGTTGCCGGTACAGATCATTCCCTCCCATATCGTGGGCCCGGCCCGCTCCCTGCATCGTCCCTGACAATCCCGCTATGCGATCCCTGACCCTTGCAGCGCTCGTTGCACTCCTCTCGATCCCGACGTTCGCTGCACCCGAGCTTCGCCTCGTAGCGTCCGGTCTGCAGTTACCGGTCGCTGTCGCGCACGCGGGCGACTCGCGGCTCTTCATCACACAGCAGCGCGGCACGATTGCGATCTTCGACGGCGTGGCGATTCTGCCAACCCCATTTCTCGACATCCGACCGCTCGTCTTCTGCGGGACCGGCGGGAGCTGCGGAGAGCGCGGTCTGCTCAGCGTCGCGTTTCATCCGCGTTATCGCGAGAACGGATTCTTCTTCGTCTACTACACCGACCTGACCGGCGATCTCGTGATCGCGCGGTATCGCGTTTCGACTGATCCGTACCGCGCCGATCCGGCGTCTGGATCGATCATCCTCAGGATCACGCATCGCCGTTTCGGCAATCACAACGGCGGGCAGCTCCAGTTCGGACGCGACGGCTATCTCTACATCGGCACCGGGGACGGCGGGTCGGGCGGCGATCCCGACAACAACGGCCAGACGCTCACCTCACTCCTCGGCAAGATGCTCCGCATCGACGTCGACTCATCGCAGCCGTACGCGATCCCGCCATCGAATCCATTCGTCGCGCGAACCGATGCGCGTGCCGAAGTGTGGGCGTACGGGCTGCGCAACCCGTGGCGGTTCTCGTTTGACCGCGAGAACGGTGACCTCTGGATCGCCGACGTCGGCCAGGGCGACTGGGAAGAAGTTGACCTGCAGGCTTCGACGAGCATCGGTGGCGAGAACTACGGCTGGCGGCGACTCGAAGGAACTCACTGCTACAACTCCTCGAGCTGCCAGCCTGCCGGAACCGTGTTTCCTGTGATCGAGTATGACCACAGCAACCGCGCATGTTCGGTGACCGGCGGTTACAGATACCGCGGCGCGCGCAATCCATCGATCCGCGGCGCGTACGTTTACGGCGATTACTGCAACGGAGTGATCTGGGCGGCCGAGATACAGAGCGATGGACGATGGATCTCGCGCACGCTGCTGTCTACCGGCTTTCAGCTCAGCACCTTCGGCGAGGACTTCAACGGGGAGCTCTTCGTCGCGAACTACAGCGGCAGTCTCCACAAGCTCGTCGACAGCTCGTTCGTCCCGGCGCGACGGCGCGCGGTTCGTCGCTGAGAGATGGCGCGCCGCTTCGACCGGTTCATCGATCGTCTCTCCCGGGTTGAGCTTTCGGATCGCTTCTTGACGAGTGACGAGTGAGCGCACTCGCGCCTGTCATCCTTCGCTTGGCTTCTAATGAACCTATCCTGCGATCAGGGGCAACAGGGGACGGAATGCCGCCGGCTTGAGAGCCGGCGCCACATCGCTCACGAATGCTGAATACCAGGCATGCCGGATGCGGCAGAAC
>JAENWF010000019.1 GCA_016650215.1 Thermoanaerobaculia bacterium | reverse complement strand
TTCAGCCGGCGGCCTTTCGTACCCCTCGCCGGGTTGACCGACCTACCCGAACTCTTCGTCGTAGTCGGCGACCGCGGCTTCGATCACGCGATGGGCATGCTCAGCCCCATACACGCTCGCGATCCGGATCGGCGACTTTTCGCCCGGGACCATCTTGTACGTCGAAAAGTAGTGCTCCAGCCGCTCGATGATCACCGGCGGCAGATCGCGCATCTCGGACACAGCGCCCCAGACGTAATCGCCGACGAGAATGGCGACGATCTTGTCGTCCGCCTCGCCGCGGTCGATGAGTTGCAGCCCTCCGACGACGCGAGCACCCAGCAGAATCTCCGACTTCGTGATCGGCCGCTCACTGATGACGCAAATGTCGAGCGGATCACCATCGCCCCGGTCCGCCCCCGGCGCCAGCGCGCCGACGCGCCGGGCGCAGTAGGTCCGGGGGATGAAGCCGTAGAGCGCCGGCGGCTGCGACGAGGTCCGCTGAGGACGATCGACGCGCAGGTAGCCGGTGGCCTTGTCGACTTCGTACTTCATGACGTCAAAGGGCGTGATCTCGATGTACGCGTTCACGATGTGAGGCGGCTCGGGACCGATCTCGAGTCCGTGCCACGGATGCGGACGCCATTGAAGAAAATCGCGTGTCATGGCAGCGGTCCGAACGACTCAGCGACGATCTCGGCCGCCCGCCCGCCGGCGCGGATCACGGCTCCCCTCGCCCGCTCGAGAAATCCGTCGAACCCTGCCGCCATCACGACGCCATCGTGAATCACTGCACGGTTGCGGTCGATCAGCGTCTCGATCGCGCCGCTCTCGTGGACGATGTGTCCCGCGCGTGCGAGTGGATCAAAGTCGGCGGCGTACAGAATGTGGCGCTGATCAGGCTCGTAGAGAACGAAGATTTTTCGCGAGTCGTGCGTCGCCAGCATGTGAAGGACGATGCTTCGGACCGGTGCGATCCCGGTGTCGCCGGCGAGGAACACGACGGGACGCGAATCATTCTCCGCCAGCAGAAACTCTCCGTGCGGACCCTCGACCGAGACTTCCGCGCCAGCCTGTAGTTTCTGCAGCGCCGTTCCGCCACGTCCCGCCCCGACGCGCACGCAGAGCTGCATGGCTTCCGGGTGTTCCGGCGCTGACGCGATCGTGTACGCGCGCGACACACCCTCGGGAAAGCGGAAGTTCACCCATTGGCCGGGCTTGAAATGGAACGCACCGCCGCGCATCGAGACGGTGAGTTGAATCACGCTTGGCGCGAGCTGTTCGATCTCTGTGATCGTAGCCGTCTGCTGCATCGCGCTACCACATGCCCGTTTTCACGAGCTTCGAGATCTTCTTGAGGATCCTGTCCTTCTTCAGACCGCGGAGGTGATCGACGAACAGCGTTCCGTTGAGGTGATCGATCTCGTGGCACATCGCACGCGCCATCAGCCCCTCGCCCCCCATCGTCCTCTCACTTCCGTTGCGATCGAGGTAGCGCACTTTCACCCGCTCGGGGCGGGTGACGATCTCCACGAAATCAGGGATCGAGAGGCATCCCTCTTCTTCCGTGATCTCCCCTTCCGATTCGACAATCACCGGGTTGACGAACACATGAAGCTCCTGGGGACGCTTTCCCACCGAAAGGTCAATGAGCATCAGCCGCTTCGAGACGCCGACCTGGTTCGCCGCGAGGCCGACGCCCGGCGCGGCGTACATGGTGTCGACCATGTCGCCGATCAGCTTTAGCAGCGACGCGTCGATCTCATCCACCGGTTTGGCTGGCAGACGAAGGACTTCATCGCCGTATTTACGTATCGGGAGAACGGCCAAACCAGCTCCTTAGTTACCGCGCTTCTTGAGGCTCTCGATCATCGCCTCGACGGTGTGCGTCGCGCGCTTCCTGTAGATCTCGTCGAGAACTTTTCTGATCCGCGGATATTTCGAAAGGGCGGTATCGAGCTTCTCCTTGTCAAGGCGGAGGAGCTCAGTCGGCTTCGACGCGGTGATCGTCGCCGTCCGCGGTTTTCCGGTCAACACGCTCACTTCGCCGAAAAAATCCCCTTCGCCGAGCTTCGCCAGGTAGACGCTTCCCGGCCTGGCCGTGGTGCCCCGCGTATAGACCCTCACTTCTCCCGAGCTGATGATGTACATCGAGTCGCCGGGATCGCCTTCGCTGATGATGACCGCGCCCTCCTCGTGCGACTCGAGGTCCATCTCGCGGATCAGCGCTTCTCGCTCTTCGGTGCTGAGCACCTCGAAGAGGGGGCTCTTCGGCACGGGAGGCTGGATGAACATCGGCTCATGCTTCCCCGCCGCAGCTGGGGTCGCTGGGGACTGAGCCGCCATATTCTCACGCGCCTTGTCCGCCTTCTTGCGGACCGCGATCGCCTGTACGGTGAGACCGTTGTCGTCGTAGTACTTTGCGGTTGCGGCGTACTGGGTGGCGGCATCCTCCATCGAGCCGGCGCCTGCCAGAGCGTCCGCGTATTGCAGCCGGATGCGCGGGTTGTTTGGATACTTCTCGTGCTCGCGCTTGAGCAGTGGTATCGCTCGCGCATATTCCTTCATCGCGAGCAGAGTAGCGGCGCTCTCTGTTTCTTCAGCCATCGTGTTTAGTATTTTATCCGCTTGAGCTCCGCTTTCGCTGCGGCGGCCGGGGACGAGTAGGGATAACGGCTGATGACCTCTTCCAGCGCCTTCCGCGCCAGGGCGAGGTCTCCGGTCTTTTCGTACGCGAGCGCGAGCTTATACAACGAGTCCGGTGCCTTGTTCTGGTCGCCGTACTCCTCGGAGACGCGGCGATAGAAACTCATCGCGTTCGCGAAATCATTCGCCGCGAAATACGTCTCGCCGATCCAGAACAGCGCGTTGTCGGCAAGCTCCCCAGCCGGATCGGCTGCGTAGACCTGTTGGAATGCCGCGCGCGCATCCGCGATGCGATTGCGTCCGAACAGAACGATTGCGTTGCGGTAGTTCTCAGCAATGGTCGCGCCGACTACCGCGCGTTGAGTCTGACCCGCACTCGCGCGTTCCTGCGGATTCTGCGCGGCCGCACCGCTCTCGGCAGCGCGAACCTGCACCGGTAACGCGGATGCCGGTACCGCCGCGCGATCCGCCTCCAGCCGCGTGATCCTGTCGTTGAGGACATCCATCCGCTCGAGCAGCTCCGTCATCGACGTCTGCAGATCGGCAAGGGACGTGTCGGCAACGGGAACCGCAGGACGCGGATCGGCGCCGCCAGATGCGCAGCCGGCGAGCAGAAGAGTCGCGAGCGCGAGTTTCCTCATGCCTTGATCGAGTCGAGGCGCCGCTTCGCGCGCTCGGCGTACCCGCTCTTCGGAAATTCGGTGACGACGCGCTCGAAATAGAGCCGCGCCTCGCCGTTTCGCCCGAGCCTCGCGAGTGCGTTTCCGAGATCGTAGAAGACCGCGTCGCGCTCCCCGTAGTTCGGGTATTCGTCGGTGAGGAAGTTGAGTCGCTGCACGGCCGCGGTCCAGCTTCGGCGCTTGATGTAGTAGCGTGCGACGACATGCTCGTGTCTCGCGAGCCGGTCTAGCGCGGCCTGCAGCTTCTCCTCGGCCTTCGGGCGTAACGCACTGCGCGGATACGCCTTCAGCATGTCGTTGAACTTCTCGACCGCTTCCCGGGTTCTCTGCTGATCGCGGTCGGGACGCTCCATCTGCTTGTACGAGACCATCGCGATCTGCAGCATCGCGTAATCAGCGCTCTCGCTCCCGGGGAAGCGGTTGATGAAGTCGCGGTACTTGTACTGCGCCTCAACGAGATTGATCGCGTCGCCCTGGTTGTAATAGCTGTCGGCGACACGAAGCAGGCTGCGGCGCCCGAGAGGATCGTTCGGATAGTTCTCGTAGACGTGCGAGTAATACGTCCGCGCGCGCGGCCACTTCTCGCGCTTGAACAGCTCCTCGGCTTTCTCGAAAACCTGCTCCTTCGACAATGAGAGAAACTCGGAATCGACCGCCGGGCGCACCTGACGCGGCCCGCGGTTGCACGCCGCGACCGTCATCGCCAGAACGATCAGCAGCATCGATGTGATTCTTCGAAAATTCAAACGTCCTCCAGGACTTCTCAGGCCTTCACGCTCACAACAGCGTTCCGGATCATTTCGATTGCACGGCGGCGGTCCTTCTGTCCAAAAACGGCCGAACCGGCAACGAGCACCGTCGCTCCTGCCGAAACCACCGCCGGAGCTGTCGTCGCGTCGATCCCTCCGTCGACCTCGATCGCGACCTTCAAACCCCTCTCCACGACCATCCGGTGTATCTGACGGATCTTGGGCACAACAGGTTCTATGAACTTCTGGCCGCCGAATCCCGGGTTGACGGTCATGACGAGCACGTAGTCGCAAAATTCGATCGCTGTCGAGAGCGATTCAGCCGGAGTTGCCGGGTTGATCGCAATTCCGGCCTTCGCTCCGCCGTCGCGGATCATCTGCAGCGCGCGCTGAAGGTGCGGCTCGGCCTCGATGTGGATCGAGATCATGTCCGCCCCCGCGTCGAGGAACGCGCCGATGTAGTCCTGAGGATGCTCGATCATCAGATGGCAGTCGAACGGCAGCTTCGACACCTTGCGGCACGCCTTGATCACCGCGGGGCCGATCGTCATGTTCGGGACGAAGTGCCCGTCCATCACGTCGAGATGCAACAGATCGGCGACGCTCTCGACGGTCGCGATTTCGTCCGCGAGGCGTGTGAAATCGGCGGACATCAGCGAGGGGGCGATCTGAATCGTCATTGGTTTCTGCGAGCTCACTGAGAAGGGGCGGTCTGAGAAGCCGGCGCTGGCGGCGCCATCTCCAGATCCATGATCGCCGACTCCTCCTGTCTGCTGACGACGACCGTAATCGCGTCGCGGCCGCTGACGGGTGCGCCGCGCAGCGGGTACTGCCGGATGATAATGCCATCGGCGATGCCGGGGTACGCCTCGTACTTTATGGTTCCGACCTGCAGTCCCCTTGCCTCCAGCGAGGGGCGCACCTGATCGATGGGACGATCGATCAGATCGGGCATCACGAACGCGGTGGGCGCCGGCTCGACCGCGACGAGTAGCGAGATCGGAGTTTGCGCCTGCACCACGGTCCCCTTCGGAGGATCGGCAGCAAGCACCCCGCGCGGTCCCCCACGTGCGTCGATGTACGCGAGATTCCCAGGCTTCAGGTTCTGCTGCCCTAGCCGGAGAACACTCGTCCCCTGGCTCTCGCCGTCGAGATCGGGTACGAGAAGCACGAGCGGCCCGGCGCTCAATTCGACGCGGATCGTTGTGCCGCGCTTGATGAAGCTCGCCGTTCCCGGACTGCGGTTCTGCCAGACGATGTTGTTGACCGGCACCTTGTCGGAATTGCGACGATGACTCTCGTCGACATTGAGGCTCACGCCGAGGTCCGAAACGATCGCGCGTGCATCGGCGACCGACCTGCCGACGAGATCGGGTGTCGGCAGCGAACGCCCCTTCACGAAGAAGGTAAACCAGAAGTAGGTGCTGCCGCCGAACGCCGCAAGCAACAGGAACAGAAAAAAGAGATTCGCGAACCAGCTTCGCTTCATCGCGACGGCTCGGGCCTCTCGCTCGCCTGCTGATCCGCCCGGTATTCAGCCTCGTCGTACTTCCGCTTCCGCTTGTCTCTGATGACGAAGAGCGGAATCAGAGACTCCCTCCAGACGTCCTCGACCCGTTCGGTGAAGACGAAGTTCAGCCCTTCCTTCACGTCCGCCGGCACTTCAGTCAGATCCTTGCGGTTTCCCTCGGGGAGCAGCACGGTCTTGATGTTCGCGCGCTGCGCGGCCATCACCTTCTCCTTGATCCCGCCGACCGAGAGGACTTTCCCGCGCAGCGTGATTTCGCCGGTCATCGCCACGTCGTGGCGGACGGGACGCTCGCCCATGACCGAGGCGATGCAGGTCGCGATCGCAACACCAGCGGAGGGGCCGTCCTTCGGAATCGCGCCGGCCGGGAAATGAATGTGAAGGTCATGCTCGCTGAACATCTTGTCGTCGATGCCGAGGTCGGCCGCCTTCGAGCGAACGTACGAATACGCCGCGGTGACGGACTCGCGCATCACGTCGCCGAGCTGCCCGGTCACAGTCGTCCGCCCGCTGCCGCTCATCCGCGTCGCCTCGATGAACATGATCTCGCCGCCGAACTGGGTCCAGGCAAGTCCGGTCGTCACGCCGATCTCAGGAGTCCGCTCCGCGAACTCGTGCTCGAACGCCGGCGGGCCGAGATACAGCTCCAGCTCGTTCGCGCTCACTGTGTAACTCGCCTCGCCGCTTCCACTCGCTACTTTCCGCGCGATCTTGCGCATCACGGTCGCGAGCTTTCGCTCGAGGTTGCGCACGCCTGACTCGGCGGTGTGATCGCGGATGATCCCGCGCAGCGCGTCGTCGTCGAGGATCATCTGATTCGCGTCGAGCCCGTGATTCTCGAGCAACTCCGGGATCAGATGCTTGCGTGCGATGTTCAGTTTCTCCGACTCGGTATAGCCGGAAAGCCGGATCACTTCCATCCGGTCGCGCAGCGGGCCGGGAATCGAGTCGAGCATGTTCGCGGTCGCGATGAACAGCGTATGCGACAGGTCGTACGGAATCTCGAGGTAGCGGTCGACGAACGTGTTGTTCTGTTTGGGATCGAGCACTTCGAGCAGCGCCGACGCCGGATCGCCGCGGAAGTCTTTCCCGATCTTGTCGATCTCGTCGATGAGGATCAGCGGGTTGTTGACGCCAACCTGGATGTAGCTCTGGATCAACTTTCCAGGCATCGCACCGATGTACGTTTTGCGATGACCGCGGATCTCCGACTCATCGGTGATTCCGCCGACCGACATCCGGACAAACTTTCTTCCGAGCGCCTCCGCGATCGCCGCGCCGAGCGAGGTTTTTCCGACGCCTGGAGGTCCCGCGAAGCACAAAATCGGTCCCTTCAGCACGCCCTTCAGCTTCAGCACGGCAAGAAACTCGAGGACGCGCTCCTTCACCTTCTCGAGTCCGTGGTGCCGCTCGTCGAGAATCTCCTCTGCGCGCGCGAGATCGAGTCGATCCTCGGTCTTCTCCGTCCACGGCACCTGGAAGACGGTGTCGAGATGGCCCTTGATCACGGAGTAGTCGGATGACGAGGGCGAGAGCTGGGAGAGACGGTTCACCTCCCGGCGCAACTGGGTCTTCTGCTCGTCGGCGACAGGGAGTGCCTCGACTCGGTCGCGATAGCCGTCCGCCTCGCGCTCGGCACTGTTGTTGTCGCCGAGCTCGTCCTGGATGACGCGAACCTGCTCGCGCAGATACATCTCACGCTCGCGGCGGTCGATCGAGGACTGAATCTGGCGCTGCACGTCGCGGTCCACGGACGCCTTACCGAGATCGCGCTGGATGTAATCGACGAGAAGCTCGACGCGCTCGATCGGATTCACGGTCTCGAGCAGCAGTTGCTTCTCCTCGAGCGGCAGGTTGACGAACGAGGCGAGCAGGTCGGCGAAGCCGTCCGGCCCTTCAGCCACATTCATCCGGAGAATGTTCAGCAGCTCGTTCGAATACTTCGAGTCGCTCTCCACGAGCTTCTCGAACAGCGACATCGCGCGATTCACGAGATTCTCGGTCTTGACCGTCTTCGGGATCTGCCGCGGAACAACTTCGCGAACCTGCGCTTCGAAGTACGGCTCGTTCTGCAGCATCTGCACGAGCTCGACGCGCTGGCGTCCCTGGAGGAAGAGCTGATAGCGGTCGGCCGCGAGCGGAAGCCGCTGCACGATCGCCGCGAGCACGCCGATCTGCGAGAGATCTTCGGCGCGAGGGTTCTCCTTGTCGCCCCCTTTCTGACAGAACGCTGCGATGAGGTTCTGTTCATCGGGGAGTTCTTTGAGAAGGCGCACGTTGCGGTCGATACCGACCTGCAGTGAGAGCACTCCGCCGGGGAAGAGAACCGAGGAAACGAGCGGGATGATCGGAAGCCGGCTGGGAACGTCCACCTCGAGCCAGTCGGACATGTTGGCGGCGTTGGCGGCTTTCGGTCGATTGGTCGAGGCCATGAAGAGAGTCTTTGTCTCTATACTACGCGAGCGAGTTGAGCGCACGCCCCCGGGCATGCGAATTGTAGGAAATACGCAAAGGTTGAACAATCGTCCTGTGAGTGCTGAAACCAGTTCCAGTCAACCGATCGCTCCTGCTGCGCTCGACGATCCGGCTCTGAAACGGGCGGATCTGCACTGCCACAGCCGTTTCTCCGTCTTCAAGTATTTCCGTCGCGCGAATACTCGCGACTGCTACAACCCGCCCGAGGATGTCTATCGCCTCGCCAAGGAGCGCGGGATGTCGTATGTCACGCTCACCGATCACGACTCGATCGATGGCGCTCTCTATCTGCTCAACAAGCATCCCGATCTGAACGATTTCTTCATCGGTGAGGAAGTCGAAACATACTTTCCCGAGACCGGGCAGCGCATTCACATCGGCGTCTGGGGTCTCAACGAGGCACAACACCGCGAGATTCAGCGCCTCCGTCCGAACATCCGCGAGCTCGTTCCATACTTGAAGTCGGAGCGGCTGCTCTTCGGAATCAATCACCTCTTTCAGAACTACCGGATGAAGAACGTCGCGGCTCGCTACATCGCGGAGCTGCTCGATATGTTCGACATCTTCGAAGTGCTGAACGGCGCGATGGCGTCGTTCCACAACAAGATGGTTCACCAGCTCGTCACGACGGTTCAGGGGCATGGCCGCCATATCTCGATGGTCGGCGGTTCCGACGCCCACACACTGAAACACGTCGGCAAGGTGCATACGGTGTCGCGCGGCGAGACAGTCACCGAATTTCTCGACAGCATCCGCCGCGGCGACTGTTTCGCGTGGGGTTCGGAAATGCGGTTCCGCGAGCTCGTCGCCGACATCTACCTGCTCGCGATCGCCTACCAGAGCGAGGCGCGCTCCGACTTTTTCTCGACCGACTACAACGCCGTCGACAAGACGATGCAGGTCGCTGCACGACTCGCGCTCATCCCCACCGCGATCTCAGGCCTCCCCGCCGCGATCACCTCTCTGAACTACCTCAAGCAGATCGTAGTGACAAAAGGGATCTCCCTGAGATTCGCAAAGCTGATGGATGAGATCAAGGTGGGATTGATTCTGCCTCCTCAGGGTTAATCCTGAGCGAAGCGAAGGATCTCCTGATAGCACTCGCGATGCACGGGCCACAGGCATCCCCAGCGCGATCAGAAGATCCTTCGTCGCTTCGCTCCTCAGGATAACCAGGGGATCAGAAGTTCAGCGACAGCCCGCCCAGGTACTTTTTCGCGGTCTCATCCGTCCCCGCCACGTCGAGCAGGAACGGCGAATTTTCAGCGCGAGCCAGCTCCAGACCTAGAAGCAGCTTCACGTCGATCGGCAGGTAGAGCGACTGCGACACGCGCACGTGCATCCGGGCGCTGCGATAGTCGCGTACATTCTCCGCGCGCGGCTGCTGGATCTCGCGATACGAGATCGCAAGCGCGGTACCCGTCGGAGTGAAAATCGTCTGCAGGTCCCCTGTGACGTACACCTTCTGCATCTGACCCGTGACGGCGGCCGGCGTGGCAGTGCCGGCGGTCGTGGCCAGATCGACCGCGAAGCGGTCGCCGAAGTCGTGGCGGTACGCCAGCCTGACGTCGCGCCGAAGGTCGCCCGCATCGACGAGCAGACCGTCCCAGAACTGCTGCACACCATCGTTGAAGATGACACGCACCGGACTGTCCGCCGCGCTGAGCGTTACGATCGCCGAGACGCGGTTGTTCTCATTGCGCGACGAGACGATGCCGACCGAATAGCTGTACTGCGGAAGAAGCTGCGAGTCATCGGACCAGACAATCAGCGACGGCATCGTCGAAGCGGCGGATCGATCCAGTACTTTGTACGACGCCGATGCGACGAGCGAGGTGTCGTTCGCGAACTGCCACTCGAAGCCCGTACTCGGCGCCACTTCACTGTGATCGATGCCGAGGCGGCTGCCCATGCCGTAGAGCAGCACCAGGGACGAGCCGACTTCGACGCGGCCGTGGGCCGAGAGATCGGCGGTTCGCATCGGAGTGCTCTCCGGAGTGCGGACGCTCTCCTGGCGCACGCGAAGCGAGACGCCGATGTCGTTGCGCCGCGTCTGCACCAGCATCGTGTTGCCGGCGATCTCGATCACGTCGGAGCCCGGTTGCTGTGTCCGGAAAAGATTGTCGTGCTCGAAGTAGCGCACGTTGACGCGAGCGTCGCCGTGCTCCCACTCGAAGTTGTGTGAGCGGAGACCCGCGTCGCGTGTGCCCGGCTTATCGAGATCGTCGCGATAACTCCACGAGCTGCTGGTCGAGGCCACGCGGTACGACTCGGTCGGCGATGAGCGCAGCTCCATCTCCATCACGCTCGCTTCCGCGAGTACCTTCTCGAACGGGCGTCCCTCGGTCCGGTCGCCGAAGCGCTGGATGTCGCCACGAATGCCGAGCTGCCAGGTCTCGCCCAGACGGCTGTGCACGCCGACCGCGGTCTGCGCGAACGCCGGCGCCGCCGTCTGATTCGCCACCGCCGTCATCGAGGCCATCTCGCCACTCACCCGCGGCATCTCGTACGACAGCACCTGCTGCGGCGCGGCCGCGAGAACCTGATCCACTTCGCGAAGAATATCGGGGGGCAGCGAGCCGCGGATCTCCCAGATCTCCTGCGCGCTGCTCTTCCCTTTCCCCTTCCCCTCCGCCTGAAGTTTGAGGCTCACGCGGTGGTCGGGCTTCGTCGGGACGATGGTCGTCGTTGCCGGAAGGAAACCGTGCTTGAGAGCGATGATCTTGTAGACGCCCGCGCGCAACGGCGGGAGGATGAATGAGCCGTCGGGAGTGCTGTAGGTCTGAATCGCTTCAAATGAGTTGAGATCGAGCGCGATGACCAGCGCCTGGCTGATCGGACGCGCCGCGTTCGTCACACTCCCGAGGATCTGCACGGCAGAGGGGAGGGAAACCTCCGGCGACGCCGGCGAGGCGAGGACTGCGAAGGCCGTTGCGAACGCGATAGCTCGAACTCGGCTCATTCCACCTCCAACTGATGGGTGCCAATTTAGGTTCGACGTGTCGTGTGAGTCAAACCGCTGCAAACGGGGAAACGTGGAAAGGTAACAATTCCCTTCCCTGTCACAAGCCTATGCGCTTTCGGGGTGAGAATCGCTCCCGTAACGGAAACGTCACTTTGGTGGGGTCCATCCTGAGCGAAGCGAAGGATCTACTGATAGCGCTGGGGAGAACGCAGCCACGAGCCACTCGGTTCTTCCATGCGAAAACAAGGCCTCCTCGTGGGATTCGTGTGACGCATCCGCGAGCATCGTCTCTACATCAGAAGATCCTTCGCCGTCTTCGCGGCTCAGGATGCCGCCGGCGGAGGATCACTCCCTTACCCGATGCACCCGCAGCAGGTTCGTTTTCGCCCTTTGATACAGCGGCGATCCCATCAGGATCACCAGCCGGTCTCCTGGACGAACGATGTCCTTTGACAGCAGAAACTCGTCGACCTTGTCGACGATCTGCTCGTGAAACTCCCCAACGTCTTTCAGCACGAACGGCTGGACGCCCCAGAGAATGTTCATCCTGCGTGCGACCCAGCTCGAGGGCGTTAGGGCAATGATCGGAGCGCGCGGACGGAACTTCGACATCAGCCGGGCGGCGAATCCTGTCTGCGTAAATACGACGATGTACTTCGCATCGAGCTGTTCGGCGGCGTAGTTCGCCGATCCCGCGAGCGCATCGGTAAACTCGTCGAACTCACCATTGCGTCGCAGCGGCGCGCGCGTCTCGCTGTGCTCGATCCCTCGATTCGCTTCCGCCGCCATGACGATGCGCGCCATCATCTGCACCGCCTCGGCCGGATATCTGCCTGACGCCGTCTCTGCCGACAGCATGACCGCGTCCGATCCGTCGAAGATCGCGTTCGCGACGTCCGAAGCCTCAGCACGCGTCGGACGCGAGTTCGTCGTCATCGACTCGAGCATCTGCGTCGCGGTAATTGCAAACCTTCCCCAGCGGCTCGCGGTCTGGAGAACTCTCTTCTGCACGATCGGGACGGCTTCGGGCGGGAGCTCGACCCCGAGGTCGCCCCGGGCAACCATCACTCCATCGCTGACCTCGAGAATCTCCTCGAGGTTGTCGATCGCCTGCGGCTTTTCGAGCTTCGAGATGACGTTGATCTCCGCGCCGCCGTGCTCGGCGAGCAGCTTTCGCAATCCCTCGATGTCCGAGCGGCGGCGGACGAACGAGGCGGCGATGTAATCGAGGTGATGCTCGACCGCGAACTTCACGTCGATCTGATCCTTGTCGGTGATCGCCGGGATCGTCAGCGTGGAGTCCGGAAAGTTCATGCCCTTCTTCGACGAGATGGGACCGCCGTGAATCACGCGCGTCGTCACTCTGGTCTTCTCGACGTGCGTCACGACCAGCTCGACGAGTCCGTCGTTGATGAGAATGCGATGTCCGACCGCGACCTCCTCCGGCAGAGGAGTGAACGGCGTAGAGACCATCTTCGGATTCCCGAGCATCGGCTCGGTCGAGATCACGAAGGTCTGCCCGTTCTCTAGCTCGTGCACTCCATCGACATCTCCGATGCGAAGCTTCGGTCCCTGGATATCGCCGATGATTGGAATGTAGCGCCCGAGGTCGGTCGCGATCGAGCGGACGAGCTTGATGATCCGCGCGTGATCCTCGTGCTTGCCGTGCGAGAAGTTGAGGCGGAAGACATCGACTCCGGAGGTGAGGAGAGTCTGGATCTGCGATTCGCTGCTGCACGCAGGCCCCAGCGTTGCGATGATTTTGGTGCGGCGCATTCGGAGCGGGAGTTTACTCCGCGCGGGAGGGATTCAACATTCAACACTCAACATTCAACATTCAACATTCCCGTCTCCCGGTTCCAGAGAACGGGAATGTTGAATGTTGAATGTTGAATGTTGAAAGCCGCGGCTGTGACTTACCGCGCGGTTGCGAGCGCCGGTTGAAGCGTGCGGTCAAGTACCTCGGCGATCGCGCCTACCTGCGTGACGAGTTGCGCGAAGGTCTCCGGCAGAATTGCCTGTGGGCCGTCCGAGAGGGCCTCTTCCGGCTTGTGATGCACTTCGACGAGCACGCCGTCGGCACCGACAGCAATCGCGGCGCGCGACATTGGGACAACCTTATTGCGCTTGCCCGTGCCGTGGCTCGGATCGACAAGGATCGGCAGATGGCTGATCCGCTTGATCGCCGGCACGACTGACAGATCGACCGTGTTGCGCGTGTGATCCGCGAACGTCCGTACCCCGCGCTCGCAGAAGATAACGTTGTAGTTGCCTTCCGACATGATGTACTCGCCGGACAAAAGCAGTTCCTCGAGCGTCGCCGACATGCCGCGCTTGAGCAGCACCGGCTTCCGCGCGCGGCCCGCCACCTTGAGCAGCGAGTAGTTCTGCATGTTGCGCGCGCCGATCTGGATGCAGTCCGCGTACTGATCAACGAGCCTGAGTGATTCTTCGTCGATCGCCTCGGTCACGATCGGCAGATCGAACTCCTCGCGGACCTTCGCGAGAATCTCCAGACCCTTCTCGCCGAGACCTTGAAAAGAATACGGAGACGTCCGCGGCTTGTACGCGCCTCCGCGGAAGAGTTGTCCTCCTCCCCGCCGGATACCCTCGGCGATGGTTCGCGTCTGATCGAGCGTCTCCACTGCACACGGTCCGCCGACGACCACGACACCTTTCCCCCCAACATCGACTCCGCCGACGCTGACGATCGTGTCGTCCGGCTTCGCCTCGCGGCTCACGAGTTTGTACGAGTGAGAGACCTGGATGACTTCCTTGACGCCGGGAAAGTTCTCGACGATCCCCGGGTCCTTGGTACCAGAGGATCCGGTGATACCGATTGCGGTCCGGCTGGCGCCGGGAATCGTGTGCGCCTTCAGGCCCATCTTTTCGATGTGCCGGACCACTGCGTCAATCTGTTCCGGCCGTGCGCCGGCTTCCATCACCACGAGCATCGGGGGGACCTCTCCTGAGGGTGAGTATAATCGACGACTCGCGGTCATCATTCCGGGGGCCACCATGAAAAGAATCGTCACGCTCGCTGCATTCGCACTCCTGCTGACCACGCAGGTTTTCGCCACGTATGTCGTCGTCCTCAGGGATGGAACGCGGTACAAGGCAAAAGCGAAGTGGACCGTCACGAACGGGAAGGCGCTGATCCGTCTCGAGAACGGGCAGACGATGCAGATCGACCCGAAAGAGATCGATGCCGTCAAGTCGGAGGAAGTGAACAATCTCGGACTCGGCGACGTGAAGGTTCTTGGCGTCGGGCAGGAGCCGAGCGGCCAGTCCGGTCCGCCGAAAACTCCCTCGCTCGATTCCGCCGTCCGCCGCCGCCAGGCACAGCCTCTCCCCGTCACTCCGCAGACGGGAACCGCGGCGACCGCCACCCCCACCGTCGCTCCCGTCAAGGATGAGCTCAACGGCCGTCTCAAAGACAACTTCGAGCGCGCCTACGAGAATCTTGGAATCTTCGAGCGCAAGCTCAGCGGAACCAACAGTGCCGTCCGCGCGGAGCTGACCGTCGACAGCGAGGACAAGGTCTTCAACGTCCTATCGGCAACCGCGTTCCTCGTCGTCCGCAACGCACTCATCGACACCATCCGGATCGATAGCGTGGATCTCTTCATGAAAACGACGACCGGCGGATCGTCGGGCCGCTTCCAGATCACTCGCGCGGACGCGGAAGCGATCCACAGCAAGACGATCGCGATCCCCGATTACTTCGTCCGGAAAGTCATTTATTAGTTTCGCGTAGCCGAAAGCGGCGGCTTGCCGCCGCTTTCATCACCGCCGGCTACTTCACGACTTCCGCAACCGCTCGTCCCCCATACACGACCACATACCGGAAGCTTTTCGCCTGAGGGTCGATCACGCTTTCCTCCCCTTCGCCGAACACGAACGGGCGCTGAAGTCCTTCGATCGCCATTGCCTCCTCGCGCGTATTCGCGAGGCGGACGAGGGCAACTGGCGGCACGGGCTGGCGCCCGTTCAGCCGCAGGCGGACGTGACCGATGACTCCTTTGAAATCGAACATCATCGCGCGCATCGGCGTGGGGATGACTACCTCGACACCGCGCCGGCTGTCGATCACCGGCACGGTCGCACGGAATGACACGATCTCGCGTGGCGCGATCACCTTCGCGGGCGGATCGGTGATCGGCGCGGGTCTCAGCGCGAGATAGTTCCAGCGCCCCGACGGCGGCTGGCCGAGGATCGCTGGACGCGTTGCACCGGCGCGAGGCTCCCGCCGCGGAAGATCGCCCACCCAAACGCGATGAATGTTCCAGTCGGAGCCGGTGACAACGACGTTCTCACTTTCGGGACCGATGTCGATTCCGACGATCAGTCCTCCGACGCCGTTCGCGCTTCGTACGCCGACCACGATCCTGTTGCGTCCCGTCTTCGCGAGCTGCGACACGTCGTAGAGGTCGAGATGGCGGTCGTCACCGGTGCGCCGTGCGCCGATCTGCCGTCCGTTGAGATAAAGCGTGTATTCGGGATCGCCGAGAATTTTGATCTTCGTGTAGTGACGTCGCTCGGGAAGGTCGAAGTCGCGCGAGGCGAAAAATACAACCGGCAGGTTGCTGCTGACGCGATGCGGCGCCCAGATCCACTGAGCGCGTCCTGTCAGATCGAAAAACTTGCGGCCGTACGTGCGGTGGAGGAACCAGTACGAGGCGGTGAGCAGGGTGATGATGACCACAGCGATGCCCAGGCCGCGCATCAATTCGCGATCGGCTGGCGGCACCACGCTAGAATCTGCCGTCCTCATGAAAGCGGTGATTGTAATTCCGGCACGGTGGGCATCGACGCGATTCCCTGGGAAGCCGCTGGCGATGATCGCCGGTACGTCGCTCATTCAGCGCGTTTACGAGCGCGTCGCCGTCTCGAAGCTGGCACACGCGACCTACGTCGCGACCGACGATGAACGCATCGAGAAACACGTCGCCGGGTTTGGCGGGAAGGTCGTCAGGCCTGCCGGTGACTACCAGAGCGGGACCGATCGTATCGCCGCGGCACTCGACCTGATCGAGAAGAACGAGCGAACGACGTTCGATCAGATCGTGAACGTGCAGGGCGACGAGCCGCTGATTGACATCCGCAGCGTCGAGCGCGTGATCGATGCGCTGCAGACCCAGCCAGTCGACATGGCGACACTCGCCTGTCCAATCACGACCGACGAGGAGTACACGAGCCGCGACGTGGTCAAAGTCGTGACCGATCTCTCAGGCGACGCGCTTTACTTTTCACGGTCGGCGATTCCATACGGCTCACGCGATCTCGCACGCCGGCATATCGGACTCTACGGCTATCAGACTCGCGTGCTGCGCGCGTTCGCGCGCATGCCTCCCTCCTCACTCGAGCGCGCCGAATCACTCGAACAGTTGCGGGCACTCGAAAACGGCCTTAAAATCCGTGTGTTGCATACCGATCAACCACATCTCGGCGTCGACCGGCCCGAGGATGTCGCACGCGTGGAGAGCGAGCTTGCAAGACTGCATTGAACCCGAGGGCCATTCGTGAGCGTGATGCTCACAGCCTTCGACTCTCCAGATTCCCGCCCGAATACTCTCCTCAGAAGAAGTCAGAACACAGAACGCAGAGTGAAGAAGTCAGAAGTTTCTATTCTTCGTTCTGCGTTCTGCATTCTGCGTAATCAATTCATCCGCTGCGCTGGAGGTCTCACATGAGCACCAAGTACATCTTCGTTACCGGCGGCGTCGTTTCCGGACTCGGCAAAGGTATCGCCGCCGCGTCGATCGGTGCCCTGCTCGAGGCCCGAGGATTCACAGTCACGCTGCAGAAGTTCGATCCCTACGTCAACGTCGATCCGGGGACGATGTCGCCCTTCCAGCACGGCGAGGTCTACGTCACCGACGATGGCGCGGAGACCGATCTCGACCTCGGCCACTACGAGCGCTTCACCTCGATGCGCGCCTCGCGCCGGAACAATTGGACGACCGGCCGCATCTATCTCAAGGTCATCGAAAAGGAACGCCGCGGCGATTACCTCGGAAAGACCGTGCAAGTCATCCCGCACATCACCGATGAGATCAAGAAGTGCATCCGCGAGGTCTCGGAGAACGTCGATGTGGTCATCGTCGAGATTGGCGGGACAGTCGGCGACATCGAGTCGCTGCCGTTCCTCGAGGCGATCCGTCAGTTCCGCCAGGAAGTCGGACGCGGGAACGCAATCAACGTGCACCTCACGCTCGTCCCCTATATCAAGGCTTCGGATGAACTGAAGACCAAGCCAACGCAGCACTCGGTGAAGGAACTGCGCGAGATCGGCATCCAGCCCGACATTCTGCTGTGCCGCTCCGAGCGCCCGATCCCCGAGGAGATGAAGAAGAAGATCGCGCTCTTCTGCAACGTGGAAGAGGAAGCGGTCGTCTCCGCGCTCGACGTCGAGTTCATCTACCAGGTGCCGCTCGCGTTCTCGCGCGAGGGCCTCGACGGAATCCTGCTCGACAAGCTCCACCTCCCCCACGAGGAGATCGGCTCGCTCGCGAAGTGGGAGGAGATCGTCCGGAAGCTGCGGCATCCGGAAGATGAAGTACGAATCGGATTCGTCGGCAAGTACGTCGAGTTCGGCGACTCGTACAAGTCGCTCAACGAGGCGCTGATCCACGGCGGAATCGCGAACAACCTGAAGGTGCGCATCATCTACATCGACTCCGAGTCGTTGGAGGCAGAGGGTTACCACGGCGATCTGACGAGCGTCGACGGCATCCTCGTCGGTCCCGGCTTCGGCGCGCGCGGCGTCGAAGGGAAACTTCGCGCAATCCGCTACGCGCGCGAGAAGAAAATCCCCTACTTCGGCATCTGCCTCGGCATGCAGTGCGCGACGATCGAGTTCGCGCGCAATGTCGTCGGCATGGTCGGCGCGAACTCGACCGAGTTCGATGATGAGGCACCGTACAAAGTGATCTACAAGCTCCGCGATCTGATCGGCGTCGATGCTCTCGGCGGCACGATGCGCCTCGGCAAATATCCTGCGCAACTTCGCGAAGGATCGATCGCGCGTGAAGCCTACGGCACCGACTCGATCGAGGAGCGCCACCGTCACCGCTACGAAGCGAATCCCGAGCACATGCCTGCACTCGAAGAGCGCGGCTTTCATGTCACCGGCGCCTCACCCGACGGCAAATTCGTCGAGATCGTCGAGCTCGAGAACCATCCGTGGTTCGTCGGCTGCCAGTTCCACCCCGAATACAAATCGCGCCCGAGCGCGCCGCATCCGCTGTTCCGGTCGTTCATCGCGGCAGCACGCGAGTACAAGCGCGCGAACAAGACCACCGGCGTCATGACCGCCGCGCCGGCAGAAGTGAAGTCCTGATGAAAACGAAAGCAATCTCGATCACCCCCGACATCGCGTTCGGCGGGGACAATCCCCCACTCTTCATCGCAGGTCCGTGCGTGATCGAGTCGCAGGAGCACGCGCTCAGCATGGCGCGCATTCTTCTCAAACTGCGCGATGAGATGAAGATCAACCTCGTATTCAAGTCGTCATTCGACAAGGCGAACCGCTCGTCGATCGAGTCGTTCCGCGGACCCGGCCTCAAGAAGGGCCTCGAGATCCTCCGCGCGGTGAAGAAGGAGACAGGTCTACCGCTTCTTTCAGACATTCATGAGCCGCAGCAGGCGGCAGAAGCGGCGGAAGTGCTCGACATTCTCCAGATCCCGGCATTCCTCTGCCGCCAGACCGATCTCATCGCCGCCGCCGCGCGGACCGGAAAGGCGGTCGGCGTGAAGAAGGGGCAGTTCCTTTCACCGGAAGAGGCGAAGAACATTCTGGACAAGGGAACCGAGGCAGGAAACGAGCGGGTGTTCATCACCGAGCGCGGCAGCTCGTTCGGATATCAGAACCTCGTCGTCGACATGCGCGGGTTCCCCATCATCCGCGGCTTCGGCGCGCCGGTCGTTTACGACATCACGCACTCGATGCAGAAACCGGGCGGCGAAGGAAAGCAGACCGGCGGCACCCCGCAGTTCGCACGCACGCTCGCCCGCGCCGCCGCCGCGGCCGGCGCGGACGGCTTCTTCATGGAAGTGCACGACAATCCGCCGTCCGCACTCTCGGACCGCGCGACGCAGATTCGCCCCGACGCGGCACGAGCGATCATCGAAGACGTGCTCGCGATTCGAAGCGCGCTGGAGTTTTAGGGAGGGGGCGGGGGTGATGAGCGATGTGTGGTCTAACGGTTGACGGTCGAAAGGGTGACGGTCTAACGGTGTCACGCGAATGTGTCGGTGTCATCCTGAGCCGCGAAGACGGCGAAGGATCCCACGCAGGTGAACCGCAATCGTGAAACCGTCAGGATGCCGCCGATTTCTTCACAGCCTCTGAGCGGAATTCAATCGACTACAATCGCGCCCCGCCTCAAAAATCCAATCTGACATTTGACGGAGACCTGATGAAGACGTCGAGGACGTTTCTGTTTGTCTGCTTGTACGCTCTCGTTCACGCTCGCACCGCCTCCGCCAGCTTTGCCGGCACCGATCTGTTCCTGCCTGCGGCCGGCAGGGTCATCGGAGCCGGGGGAACCGAATTCATCACCACCGGCTGGGTCACGAATCTCAATGACCACGCTGTCGACGTGCAGTTTCAGTTTCTCCAGTCGGGACAAGCCAACCAGAATCCGCTGACGGTGATCGACACGCTGCGAGCTGGTGAGACCAAGACCTACGAGAATCTTGCGGAGACTTTGTTCGCCCGGCGGGGCGTTCTCGGCGCGGTGCGGGTGCTTTCATCCGCCCGGGTTCTCGTCTCCGCCCGGATCTACAGTCAGACTCGCGGCTCGACGCTAACCGCCACGAACGGCACGTTCTTCGCGGCGGTGCCGAAGAGCTTCGCGATCGGACGAGGAGAACAGGCCACGCTGCAGGGAGTCATTCAGAGCGACGACTTCCGCTACAACTTCTTCATCGTCGAAGTCACCGGCGTCGAGACCGTCGCGCAGGTTCGGCTGCATGACCCGGCAGGCGCACAGATCGCGACCAAAACATACACGCTCCAGCCGCACGAGCAACTGCTCGTCAGCATGACCGATCTCGCTCCGGGCGCGCGCGTGACCGGTGGCCGGATCGACGCGACAGTCCTCAGCGAGGCGGGACGTGTGATCTTCGCTGGAACGCTGATCGACAACGGCAGCCAGGACTCGACCGCGTTCGAGATGAGTTTCCGCAGTGATCTGTTGGCCGAAAACTCAATCGTGGTCACGAGTCTCAACGGGCAGACCGGACCAGTCACTCTCATCGCAGGTGACAATCTGTCGATCACGGCTACAGGAAACGCGCTCCGCATCGACGCTGCCTCCGGTTTGGACGGCGCCGCCGGAGAGCAGGGCCCCGTTGGACCCGCCGGCCCGCAAGGTCCAGCCGGACTGGCGGGACCGGTTGGAGCGACAGGAGCTCAGGGACCTCAGGGCTCGACCGGACCGGCTGGACCGGCAGGAGCTCCGGGACCGCAGGGGCAAAGCGGACCGGCGGGACTTTCCGGAGCTACGGGAGCGACCGGTCCGGCGGGGGCGACAGGAGCTCCCGGACCAGCAGGCCCGCAGGGACCGACCGGCGCGACCGGTGCGACTGGCGCCACCGGACCCGTGGGACCCGCAGGCGACACGCCGGCAGGAGCCGTGATGTTCTTCAACCTCGCGGCCTGTCCGGCCGGTTGGGCCGAGCTCCTCGGCGCCCGAGGACGCTACCTCGTTGGCCTACCCAACGGCGGCACGCTGGCGCAGGAAGTGGGGACCGCGCTCTCATCCGCCGAGAACCGTGCGGCGGGCCAGCACACTCACGCCATCAGCGATCCTGGCCACAGCCACACGGTGGATTACGATGCGATGCGCGGCGACAACGGTGGTCCCATCGAGTACGTCACCAAGGATTCATCCGGAACCAACCGCACCTTGTCGACGACGTCCAGCACGACCGGCATCAGCGTGCAGAATGCCGGCACGGTCGCTGGCACGAACGCACCGTACATCCAACTCCTGGTTTGCCAGAAGCAATGACGTGAATCTGATTCGCCTGTTCGATTTCGAAGCGCGGCGTTTTTTTCGCGTGCTAGGCCGCTTCTCTGCGTGCAGCAGGCGTCGGAAACGACCGTTGGGAACGCCCGCTCGAACTGGTGCGCCGATGACGTCGATTGTTCGCTGGCTCACCGCCGTGGTTGTATTCAGTCTGATTGGTGCTGACGTGTACGCGCAATCAGTGCACGAGGATTCCCCACTTGTCCAAGCTGCGCAGAACGGCAGGCTTGGGGCACGGTTCAAAAAGTATTCACTCGTCAAGGCCAGGATGCGTGCACCCGCGATAGCTGTGGCACATTGGTACAACACAAATCGCACACTCCAAGTGGGAGAAACCGTTCTCTTACTGGAGTTTTTCACAACTTCGTGCGGCCCGTGCATTGCGGACATTCCCCGCATTCGTGATATCGCGACGCACTATCAAAACAGAATCACGGTATTGTCGATCCATCCGGCCGCGCCTACTAAGATGATTGAGCATTTCATCAAGGCGCACAGCATAGCGACGCCCATCGGCATCGACGCCGGTCGCACGCTTGAGTCGTACGGCGTTACCGGCGTCCCAACTTATTTCATCGTCAATAGCGATGGTGTTGTGCTGCTCAAGGCCCACGTTCCACCCACAGATCGCGTCCTTGACCGTGCACTGTCAGGAGCTACGCCTATTGAAGATCTGCGTGGACCAGCGGATGTAGCAACGAGGCCGAGGCCACAGGCGCGGACGGTTGCCGCACGGTCTATTTCCACCGGGGATCCTATCCGTGATATCGAGGCATCTGAATGGCTCAACTCACCGCCCCTCACCGCAGACGTACTGAGGTCGCGAGTCGTTCTTATTGACTTCTGGGCGACATGGTGTCGACCATGCGTTGACAAGCTTCCGCTTATACAACAGTACGCAAATCGCTTTCCGTCTTTGACCGTCATTGGTGTTCATCATGCTGCCGATGCTGCCGCCATCAAGCGGTATGTGCGGGACCAAGGGATCACGTTCCCCGTCGCAATCGACACCGGAAAGACGTGGAATACGTTTTCCATTACATTTGTGCCAACCTATCTTCTCGTCGATCGAGGTGTAGTCCGTTTTGCGGGAACGTCCCCTCCGACCATCGATGAGATCGGCGCGATATTGTCGTTAACCACAAAATGACACACCAAGAGAAACGAGACTCCTGGGCCCACTGATTCGAGCAAAACGTAATAGAGCCGGAACAGCACGCAGCCGAGGTTACCTCGGGGTTTCAGCGAGCCAAGAGCCCCGTTCGTCATTCCGAGCGCAAGCGAGGAATCTGGGCGGTGGGCCGTTCGGACTCTCTACGTCGCGTAGCACCCCCGCCCAGATTCCTCGCCGTCTGCGCGTCTCGGAATGACTTACACCGTGACGGCTTCGCCGACTCCTGCTGCGGCGCGAAGCGCTTCGGCTTTGTCGGTGGCTTCCCAGGTGAACTCGGGCTCGGTGCGGCCGAAGTGGCCGTAGGCGGCGGTCTTCTTGAAGATCGGGCGGCGGAGCTTGAGCGACTCGATGATGCCGCGCGGGGTCATCTGGAAATGATCGCGGACGAGCTGCACGAGCTTCGACTGATCAAGCTTGCTCGTGCCGAACGTGTCAACGTAGATCGACACCGGATCGGCGACACCGATCGCGTATGCGAGCTGCACTTCGACTTCGTCGGCCACGCCCGACGCCACAATGTTCTTCGCGATGTAGCGCGCCATGTAGCACGCTGATCGGTCGACCTTCGTTGCGTCCTTTCCCGAGAACGCGCCGCCGCCGTGACGACCTCGGCCACCGTATGTGTCAACGATGATCTTACGGCCCGTGAGACCAGTGTCGCCCTGCGGTCCGCCGACGACAAAGCGTCCCGTCGGATTGATGTGATAGATCGTGTCCTTGTCGAGGAGCTCGGCCGGAACGACGGGCTTGATGACCTTCTCGACGATCGCCTCACGCAGGTCGCGGTTGCTGACGCTCGGCGAATGCTGCGTCGAGATGACGATCGCGCTCGCGCGCACGGGACGTTTTCCCTCGTACTCGATCGTGACCTGTGACTTGCCGTCAGGACGGAGGAAGTCGAGCTCGTTCGACTTGCGCACTTCGCTGAGCCGGCGCACGAGCTTATGCGCGAGCATGATCGGAAGCGGCATCAGCTCTTTCGTCTCGCGGCACGCGAAGCCGAACATCAGCCCCTGGTCTCCCGCGCCGCCGGTGTCGACACCCTGCGCGATGTCGGGCGACTGCGGGTCGATCGAGGAGATGACCGCGCACGTCTCGCTGTCGAAACCGTACTTGGCGCGCGTGTAGCCGATGTCGCGGATCGTGTTCCGGACGATCGACGGAAAGTCGACGTAAGTCTTGGTGGTGATCTCGCCCGAGATCATGGCGAGACCGGTCGTAACGAGCGTTTCGCACGCCACACGGCCGAGAGGATCTTCGGCGAGAACCGCGTCGAGAATCGCGTCGGAAATCTGGTCGGCGATCTTGTCCGGATGACCTTCCGTGACGGATTCCGAAGTGAAGAGAGTCCTGTGATTCAGCATCTGTTGTGAGCTCCTTAGATATTCTGCGGACGCAGAATCGGGGCATCGTAGCAAGCCCTCGCGGTGAGGGTCAACGAACGCTTTTCGCGCGGCTCGGCCCGTCGGCAGTCCTCTTGCACCGGAGCCCGCCTGTATGCTGAAAACAAAGCACATCGGCGCCTACCGCGATCTGCTCCTTCTCTTCACCAGGTACGGCCGCCGCGACTTCCGCCTCAACCTTCAGCCCGACGATCTGCTGATGCCGGAAGACGGAGATGGAGAGGTCGAGCCCGACGTCCTGCGCCGTGCAGAGGCGTTCGCCGCCGCGCTCAAGAAAATGGGCCCGACCTACGTGAAGTTCGGCCAGCTTCTCTCGACGCGGCCCGACATCGTGCCCCCCGAGTACATCGCCGCGCTCGAGTCGCTGCAGGACCAGCTCGAGCCGTTCTCATTCGGCGATGTCGAGCGGATCGTGGAGGAGGACCTTGGCGGAAAGATCTCGAAGATCTTCGATACGTTCGAAGCGGTCCCCATCGCTGCCGCGTCCCTCGGTCAGGTTCACCGCGCTGCTTTGCGCGACGGGCGCGAAGTCGTCGTCAAGGTGCAACGGCCCAACGTTCGCGAACAGGTGCGCAACGACCTCGAAGTCTTCAAAGAGATCGCCCAGACGCTCGAGACCAGGACCGACCTCGGTCGCAAGCTCAATCTCGTCGGTGCCATCGAGCAGGCGAAGATCGTCATGCTCAGCGAGCTCAATTACCTGCACGAGGCACGCAACACCGACACCCTCCGCCAGAACCTCGCGCAGTTTCCGCAGATCTACATTCCGATCGTCATTCACGACCTCAGCTCGACACGAGTCATCGTCACCGAGCTCGTTCGAGGCAAGAAGGTCTCGAAGCTGACGCCACTCGCACTCATCGAAGGCGACTACGCCGAGCTCGCAGCTGTTCTGACTCGCGCGTATCTCAAGCAGATCTGCGTCGACGGCTTCTGGCACAGCGATCCGCATCCGGGCAACGTCTTCATCCGCGAGTCCGATGAGGGGACCCCGCAGCTCGTCCTTCTCGACTTCGGGATGGTGAGCCGGATCAGCCACGAGCTCCAGGACGACATCATCAAGCTGATGCTCGCGATCTCATCGAATCGCGGCGTCGAGGCGGCCGAATCGTGCGTCCGCATGTCGGAAGCGCTCGAGCGTTTCGATCAGCCGAAGTTCACCCGCGAGATCTCGGTGGTCGTCGCGGCAGTGCACGACATGTCGGCGCACGAGGTCAACACCGGCCAGCTCATCTTCAAAGTGATCAACATCGCGAACAGCAATGAACTGAAGGTTCCACC
>JAENWF010000018.1 GCA_016650215.1 Thermoanaerobaculia bacterium | reverse complement strand
TCTACCACATCGACTATCGGGTCGAAGGCTCCGATCGCAAGCTCACCGTCGCGACGACGCGCCCTGAGACGATGCTCGGCGACACAGCCGTGGCAGTGCATCCAGAAGACGAGAGGTATCGCGATCTCATCGGGAAGAATGTGATTCTCCCCATCGCTGACCGCGCAATTCCCGTCATCGCCGATGCGATCCTCGTCGATCGTGAGTTCGGAACCGGCGTTGTGAAAGTCACGCCGTCGCACGACAAGAACGACTACGAGGCCGGCCTTCGCAACAAGCTTCCTCAGATGCAGGTGATCGGCGAGGAAGGCCTCATGACAGCCGCATCCGGCGCCGAGTTCGCGAATCTCGACCGCTTCGAGGTGCGAAAACAAGTCGTCGCGCGCCTCGAGGCAGACGGCGCGCTCTCATCGGTCAAGCCGTATCAGCATTCGGTCGGCGTTCACGGCAAGTGCGACACCGATATCGAGCCAATGATCTCGCGGCAGTGGTTCGTGAAGATCGAGCCGCTCGCGAAGCCTGCGATCGAAGCGGTCCGCAGCGGCGCGGTGCGGATCATCCCGCAGAGCTGGGAAGCGACGTACTTCAACTGGATGGAGAACATCCACGACTGGACGATCTCGCGACAGCTCTGGTGGGGACATCGCATCCCGGCGTTCTATTGCGAGAACGATCACGTGACGGTCGCGATGGAGCAGCCGGCGCAGTGTCCCGATTGCGGCTCGACTGAAATCCGTCAGGAGACAGACGTTCTCGACACATGGTTCTCATCGGCACTCTGGCCCTTCTCGACCATGGGCTGGCCAGACGAGACCGCAATCGACTTCAAGACGTTCTACCCGACCGACACGCTCATCACTGGCTTCGACATCCTCTTCTTCTGGGTGGCGCGGATGATCATGATGGGTCTCCGCTTCACCGGAAAAGCGCCCTTTCGCCAGGTCTTCCTCAACGGTCTCGTGCGCGACGAGCAGGGACAGAAGATGTCGAAGACGAAGGGAAACGTGATCGACCCGCTCGATATCGTCGAAGAGGTCGGAGCCGATGCGCTGCGATTCACACTCGCGATCAGCGCATCGGGCCGCGACATCCCGCTGGGCAAGAGCCGCATCCAGGGCTACTCGGCATTCGTGAACAAGATCTGGAACGCGTCACGGTTCTCGCTGATGCACATCGATACGGACCTGAAGGATGCGGGCGAGATCGATCGCGACAATCTAAGCAGCGTCGAGCGATGGATCCTCTCGCGCCTCAATGCGACGACGAAGGATGTGAACCGTTCACTCTCGTCGTTCCGTTTCGACGAGGCTGCGAACGCGCTCTATCACTTCTTCTGGCACGAGTTCTGTGACTCGTACATCGAGATGGCGAAGCCGGTGCTCCTCGGCAAGCATGGAGACGACGACGCGCAGCGGCAGGCGAAGCGCGTGCTGCTCGAAGTGCTCGACCGCTCGCTCCGCCTGCTGCACCCGTTCATGCCGTTCGTCACCGAAGAGATCTGGCAGAGGCTCGGCGGCGTGGAGCCGTCGATCATGGTCGCGCCCTACCCGATCCCCGAGGATGTGCTCGACGATTCGGAGGCGGAGCGCCTGATGGATGCGGTCAAGGCGATGATTACCGCGGTGCGCAACGTGCGCGCGGAGCGCGGATTCACCCCGAAGGAACGCTTCAAACTCTACATTCAGGCCGGTCCGCGCGACGCGAAGTTCTTCGAAAGTCACGCGTATCTATTGACGGAGCTCGCGCGGCTCGACGCGGTTCTCGTCGGTGAGCTCCCCCCTGCCGGCACCCATCAGGATGTGATCGCCGGCTTCGAGGTTGCCGTCGAGTTCCCCGAGCGCGTGGTCACGCCGGAGCAGATCGAGCGGACGCAGCGCGAGATCGAGAAGACCCGGGCGGAGATTGCATCGGTCGAAGCGCGGCTCGCCAACGAGCAGTTCGTTCAGAATGCGCCTGAAGCGGTTGTCAATGGCGCGAAGTCGCGGCACGCAGAGCTGATCAGCCGTCTCGAGAAGCTACAGTCGAATCAGTGACATGATCGATACGCGAAAGATCGTCTCCCGCCTTCGGACGATCGAGTCGCTGGCGGTGATTCCCCGCGTCGCATCGACGAACCTCGTCGCGCGGCGGATCGTGAACGAGTGCGTCGACAACGAGCTCTCGCTCCCTCAGGCGATGATCATCGCGCGGGAGCAGTTCGCCGGACGCGGGCGCAACCAGCGCTCGTGGTCCTCGCCCGCCGGCAAAGGCATCTACGCAACCACGATGCTCACCCGCCCCGCCGCGGAGATGCCGCTCGTGCCGCTGCAGATGGCCGTCGTCATCGCGACATTCCTCCGCGAGAACTTCGCGATCCAGGCGGAAATCAAGTGGCCGAACGACGTGCTCGCCGGCGGTAAAAAGATCGCCGGAATCCTCATCGAGGCGCGAGTGCAGGAGGGTCGCGGGTACATGCTCATCGGCACCGGGATCAACGTCGAGCCGGTCAAGGACGACTCGCGGCCGAATGCAACTTCGATCCGCGAGGCCGCGGGACGCGAGGTGGGCGATCTCGACGACATCACGCGGCGTTTCATCGAGCATGTCGATGCCGCTCTGTCGGAGTCATTCTCGCGTGATGACGTGCTCGCGAACTGGCGCTCGCTGACGGTTCACCGCGAAGGCGACCCGATCTCGTGCGTCCTCGGCGACCGCACCGTCGCAGGAACATGGAACGGGGTCGATGAGCATGGGCGCGCGTTGCTCAAGAGCGGGAGCTCGGTCACGCCAATCTCCGCGGGAGACATCATCCTCGGCATCGATCAGGAAAAACAACCCTGAGCGAAGCGAAGGGTCAACGGTGGCACCGCGACCTGCGAGTCATTCCGAACGCAAGCGCTCGGAATGACTTGCGATTGAACGAAACACGGGCGGTTCTGTGTGGCGCCGCCGTTGATCCTCCGCTTCGCTTCTAATGAACCTATCCTGCGATCAGGGGCAACAGGGGACGGAAAGCCACCGGCTTGAGAGCCGGCGCCACATCGCTCGCGAATGCTGAATACCAGGCATGCCGGATGCGGCTGAACCCGAGCGCAAGGGCCGAAAGACCGCCGGCTGAAGCCGGCGCCACGTCGCGTACGAATGCTGCCACGAGCCATGCTGGATGTGGCGCTGGCTCTCAAGCCGGCGGTCTTCCGTCTCCCTCTGAGTTCATCACCTCTCCCGTGGCGCCTCGCGCCATTCGCTCAGGATGAAACTGGTGCTTCGCTCGGATGAGGGGCCAAGGTACGCTATCCACATGTCGTCAACCCTTCTCGTCGTTGATGTCGGCAACACGAACATCGTGCTCGGCATTTACCGCGGGGACATGCTCGTCAACTCGTGGCGGCTTGCGACTGCGCGCGACAGGACCGCGGACGAGTACGGGATCCTCGCGAAGCAACTCGTGAACAGCGAGGCGACGAAACCGCTCGACGGCGCGATCGTCGGATCGGTGGTGCCGCCTCTCAACGGTGTGATCCGCGAGATGATCAGCGAGTACTTCGGAGTCGAGCCGCTCTTCGTCGAGCCGGGCGTCAAGACCGGGATCGCGATTCATGTCGACAATCCGCAGGAGGTTGGCGCCGACCGCATCGTCAACTGCGTCGCTGCGCATCACCAGTGGGGCGGACCGACCGTCATCGTCGACTTCGGGACCGCGACGACGTTCGATATCGTGACCGCGAATGCCGAGTACATAGGAGGCGTCATCGCGCCCGGACTCAACATTTCGGCGGAGGCGCTGTTCGCGCGCGCCGCGCGGCTGCCGCGCGTCGACATCCGGCGCCCCTCGAGCGTCATCGGCACGAACACCGTCGTCAACATGCAGTCGGGGATCTACTTCGGCTACCTCGGGCTGGTCGACGGAATCCTCGCCCGCATCAAGCGGGAGGTTCCCGATGTAAAGCGTGTCGTTGCGACGGGTGGATTGGCGACGCTGTTCAAAGATGAGAGCGAGCATATCGACGAGGTCGATCCCGAACTCACGCTCAAGGGTTTGAAGGTCATCTTCGACCGCAATCGAGTCGTTCGCCGAGGCCGAAAATGATGCGCGGCGCCGGCTTTCCATGCGGCGTCACTCTCGCGCTCTTCCTCGCGGCATCGCATCTCCACGCCGGCTCAACCGTCATCGCTAAGAAAGCTGCGCTGTCGACCGCCTCTCCCGCTGCGACGAGCGTTGGGCTCCACGTTCTGCGCAACGGCGGGAACGCGATGGATGCAGCGGTCGCGGTGTCATTCGCGCTCGCTGTGGTTCATCCGCAGGCGGGCAACCTCGGCGGCGGCGGCTTTCTCGTCTACTACGACGCCGAGTCGAAATCGGTCTGGACGCTCGACTTTCGCGAGACGGCGCCGCGCGCCGCGACTGCGACGATGTACGTGCAGCCGGACGGCACGCCGAGCACGAAAAGCCGTACCGGCGCGCGCGCGAGCGGGGTGCCGGGGACCGTGCGAGGACTTGCCGCCGCGCACAAACGCTTCGGCTCGCGCTCGTGGAAAGAGCTGATCGCGCCGGCGGCCTCGATAGCTCGCGAAGGCTTCCGTGTCGACGACGAGCTGCAGCGCGAGCTCGGCGAGGAGAAGAGCGAGCGGTGCATCGACCAGTTCCCTTCGACCGCCGCGATCTTCTTCCCCGGTGGAAAGCCGGCGGCCGCCGGGTCGACACTCGTGCAGAAAGATCTCGCCACCACGCTCGAGCGCATCGCAGTTCTCGGTCCCAATGATTTCTACGAAGGAGAGACGGCGAAGCGGATCGTCGAAGGCATCCACGCGGCGGGCGGCATCCTCGCGTTTCGCGATCTCCGCGACTACCAGCCGGTCTGGCGCGCGCCCGTGAAAGTGTTGTTCCGCGGATACGAGATCTACACGATGGCGCCTCCATCCGCGGGCGGCTTCATCGTGGGTTCGGTCCTCAACATCCTTTCCGGCTTCGACCTCGAGGCGGCGGGCTTTCAGACCGCGACGGCAATTCACCTGCAGGCCGAGGCGTCGAGGCGTGCCTACATCGACCGCAATCGTTACCTCGGTGATCCCGCGATGACGCGCATTCCGTATCGAGAGCTACTATCCAGCGAGCGCGCGGCGCAATGGCGGGCTTCGATCGATCCGCAGCGCGCGACTCCGACCGTCACGCTCATGCAGCCGGCCGCGGCGCCGCCCGAAAGCTCGCACACGACGCACTTCTCCATCGCCGACGAGGCGGGGAACATCGCGTCGATGACCACGACGCTGAACGAGAATTTCGGCAGCGGCTTCATCGTGCCTGGCGCCGGCTTCTTCCTCAACAACGAGATGGACGACTTCACAACCGCGCCCGGCAAGCCGAATCGCTACGGCATGGTGCAGGGATCAACGAACGCGATCGAGCCGGGAAAGCGGATGGTCTCGTCGATGACACCGGTGATCGTGATGAAGGACGCGCGCCCGTTCCTCGTCCTGGGTTCGCGCGGCGGCCCCGCGATTCCGACGACCGTGCTGCAGGTGATTCTCAACGTGATCGTGTTCGGGAAGTCACTTCCCGACGCCGTCGCCGCCCCACGATTTCATCACCAGGGACTACCGGAAGAGATTTTCTACGAATACGAGCGGGCGCCGGAGCCCTTGCTCGCGGCGATCCGTAAGCTCGGTCACGGCGTACGCGCACGCGAGCCGATCGGCGACGTGCACGCGCTCCAGTTTCAGAACGGAACGATCGTCGCTGTCGCCGATCCACGGCGCGGCGGCGCGGCAGGCGGGTATTGAATGAGTGACATGAAAGTAGCGGCGGCACGAGAGGCACTGCAGGAAGTCCGCAGCGGCATGCGACTCGGACTCGGGACAGGCAGCACCGCGACCGAGTTCGTGAAGCTTCTCGGCGAGGCTCTTCGATCGGGCGCGCTGAAAGACATCCGTTGCACGTCGACGTCGGAGCAGACGGAAACTCTCGCGCGCTCGCTCGAGATTCCGATGTTCGCGCTGGCGGAAGTCGCGCCGCTCGATCTCGCAATCGACGGCGCGGACGAGATCGACGCCAGGCTTCGCCTGATCAAAGGCCGCGGCGGCGCGCTGCTGCGCGAGAAGATCGTCGAGCAGCAGGCGAAGCGATTCATCGTGATCGCCGATGAGTCGAAGATCGTCGCGCGCCTCGGCCTCGGCACGCTGCCGATCGAAGTGACGCCGTTCGCGCGCCTCGTTCTGGAGCAGCGATTCTCGACAATGGGACTGCGTCCTGAACTACGTCTCCGCGACGGCAAGCCCCGCGTGACCGACGAAGGCAATCTGATCCTCGACGTGCACATCCCCGAAACGCGAGACATCGCGGACGTCGTCGCCGAGATCCGTCAACTGGCCGGGGTGGTAGAAACAGGGTTCTTCCCGAATGAAGCCACCGAGGCGATCATCGCTGGTGCTGCCGGGCTGAAACGAATGAAACGTTAGCTGACAGCCTCTTTCTGCATTTTGCATTTTGTATTTGCTTCACCCCTACTCACCTTCGGCCTCCGTTTTCCTCACCGTCACGTTGAACTTCCACTCGCGATCCTTGTAGTAGAACGACACATTCGACGCGTAAGGCTTCTTGAGCGGTTTGTCCTTTTTCGTTTCGAACATCGGGTAGAGATACGTCGGGTAGTCGTAATGCCAGACCAGTTGCGCGTGGCCTGTAGTCTCCTCGGTTGGGTGCCGCTGAAAATTGCGGAGGCCGTCGTAAGTTTTCTCGCAGATCTTGCCGCGATAGACCGGACCGCGATAGCTCGGCGCGGTGCCCAGAATCGGGAAGCCTTTCTGCGTCACCTTCGCGAGGTATTCGGCCGAGCCATCCGCAGCTTCACCACCGCGAACGATCACCAGGCCTGCGCGCTCGAGATTGCGAAGAGTCCGCACCGACTTCTCATCGAACTCGTCTTTCGGCACACGCGGGTTCCACCAGACCCTCTGCGGCACCTCGGCGTAGACCGGTTCGCGCTTGAAAGACCACTGGCTGACGATCTCCTGAGCCTTGGCGGCGGTCAGCGGCTCGGCCCGGTCGCAGCCCGTCACGGACGCGGCCAGGCAGGCGGCCGCCAGCACGATTCTCTTCATTCGTTTCTTGACTCCCTCAGACGGCGCATGTTATCCCCCGCGACGACTTGTTAAACAAAGCCCTCGACGCTCTCGCCCGGCTCTGCCTCCGACACAGCAAACAGATCGCCATCTTCGCCGGCCTCTGCGCGGTTGCCGCGATCATTGCGGCCTCGCGGCTGCATTTCGATCCCGATCTTCTCAACTTGATCCCGCAGAACAACAAGCAGGTCAACGACTTCCGGCGAGTGCTCCACGACATGGGAACGATCGACAACCACGTCGTCGTCCTGAACATGCCGAAAGGGAGCGACATCAACGACTACGAGCTGCTCATCGAGTCGATCGCCGAGGGGTATCGGAAGAGTTCACGAATCGAGGACGTCAACTACCGGCTTCCGAACCCGCTCGACTTCGTCGAGATCATTCTGCCGCGCGCGCTTCTGTTTCTTTCGCCGGACGAGCTCGATACCGTCGGGCAGAAGCTCTCGGACGAAGGGATCCGGGAATCGATCGCGCGCAACCGCTCGATCCTGCAGACGCCGCAGTCATTCGCGATGAAGCAGCTCGTGCAATACGACCCGTTCAATCTCGTGCCGCTCTACCTGCAGAAGTTCAGTTCGGCCGGCGGCGGCTTCGACATCGACACCAGCAGCGGCTACTACCTTTCATCCGATCACAGGATGCTGCTGATGCTGATGAAACCGAAGCGGCCGGCGCAGGACGTACCGTTCGGGAAAGAACTGCTCGCGGAGGGGTCGGTCATCGAGAGCCGCGCGCTCGCTGAGTTCCAGAAAAACGCGCGGGCCGGAACCCCGCTGCCGTCGATCGAGCACACGGGTGGCTACATGATCGCCACGAGCGACGCCGACCTGATCCGGCAGGACGTGATCATCAACGTCGTCGGGTCATTCTTCGGCATTCTCGCGCTCTTCCTCTACGCGTTCCGCCGAGTCGCATCGATCTTCTACGCCGCGCTGCCCATGGCGCTGGGGCTCGCGCTCACGTTTGGCGTCGCGGGCCTCGTTTACGGGCAGTTGTCCTCGGCGAGCGCCGGGTTTGCCGCTCTGCTCGCCGGACTTGGCATCGACTTCATCACCGTGCTGTACGGCCGTTACGTCGACGAGCGAAACCGCGGCGCCACGATGCCACATGGGTTGATCATCGCGCTCCATCAGTCGCTGCCCGGCATCATCATCGCCGCGATCACCACGGCGGCGACGTTTTACGCGTTCCTCGCAACCGATTTCCGCGGCATGACGCAGCTCGGGTTCCTCACGGGAACCGGCATCCTTTTCTTCCTGCTCTGCGTCGCATTCCTTCTTCCGGCGCTGCTCGTTCTCTCGGAGCGACACGGCGAGAAGAAGGCGCCGAAGCTCTTCCTCCACTCGTTCGGCGCGGGAAAGCTGATTGACCTTGCGGTCCGCGCGCCGCGCGCGATGATCATCGGCTGGACGATCTTCACACTCATCTGCAGCGTGCTCGCGTTTGGCGTCCGTTTCAGCGACAACATTCAGGACCTGCGATCGAAGGAAAACATCGGTGTCCTCAATCAGGAGAAGGTGACGAAGAAGTTCGGCCAGTCGTTCGAGTTCATGATGTACGTCGCCGACGGTCCATCGCTCGATGATGTGCTCGAGCGAACGCGGGCCGCTGCGCGCGATCTCGATCCGCTGGTTGCGAACAAGACCATCGCCTCGTATCAGTCGATCTCATCGTTCGTGCCGCCGCGCGAAGAGCAGACGGCGGTCATCGCGCGTTTGAATCAAGGGCAGGCAGATCGCTTCAACGCCGTGCGGATCGAGAAGACGTTCCGTGAGGCGCTCGCGGTGAATGGATTCCGTCCCGAGGCGTACGACGAGTACATGAAGCTCTTCGCGCAAACGCTCGCGCCGAAGGAGCCGATCACGCTCGAGAACCTCGGCAATGAGAACCTGCTCGAGCTCACATCGCGCTTCGTCAAGCAGATGCCGGACGGCAAATGGATGTCAGTGATCTACGTCCATCCAACGGACGGCAAGTGGCCGCGCGAAGTGCCGTCATCGCTTCTCGCGGTAGCGGACAAACGTCCCGGCGATGTGCTGACAGGCGTAAACCTCGTCAGCGGGACGCTGCGGCGGATTGTGAAGGCGGATGCGGTACGCGCGACCACAATCGGGTTCGTCGCGGTTCTCATCCTGATGATCATCAGCTTCCGCAACGTCAAGATGATCATCCTTTCGTTCGTCCCGTTCCTTACGGGCACGGCCGGGATGCTCGGGCTGATGTCGCTCTTCAACCTCGAGTTCAACTTCATGAACATCTTCGTCGCGCTGATGATCATCGGCTGCGCGACCGACTACGCGATCTACATGATTCAGCGCTACAAAGAGGATCCAGCGCGGTTCGTGGAGAATGCGCATGAAACCGGCAAGGCCGTCGTGATGGCGGCATTGACGACGATCGTGGGCTATGGCTCGTTCGCATTGTCCAACTATCCCGGACTGAGATCGATCGGCTATGCTTCGACTTTCGGCATCGGGGTCAGCGGACTCGCGGCTATCACTCTGGTGCCGGCGATCCTGGTCCTCACGAGGAGAGAGAGCGATGCAGCAGAGTAAGAGCCTGACGATTCCGGCCGTGATGAGCGAGCGTGTGGTCCGGAGGAGCGTCGCTTTCGACGCACTGCTCATAGTCGGTGCATCGGCGGTGATCGCGATCGCGGCCCAGATCGCCATTCCCATCCCCTTCTCGCCGGTCCCGCTCACGATGCAGCCGCTTGCAGTCCTTCTCGTCGGCGTCGTCCTCGGCTCCAAACGCGGCGCGGCTGCGGCGGTTCTCTATCTGCTCGAAGGAGTCTCCGGTCTTCCTGTCTTCGCTCAGGGTCACGCCGGCGCGATGTGGCTCGCAGCGCCAACCGGTGGCTACCTGATGTCGTACCCCTTCGCCGCCTTCGTCGCCGGCTGGTTCTCCGAGCGAGGCTGGGGAAGCAACATCGGACGCGCCGTTACCGGCATGCTCGTCGCGCTTGCAGTGATCTATGCCGGCGGGTGGATGTGGCTCGCTGCGCTCACCGACGCGCGAAGCGCATTCCTCATGGGCGTGGCGCCTTTCGTCATCGCCGACATCATCAAAGTCGCAATCGGCGCCGCCCTGCTCCCGTTCGCGCAGAAACTAGTCACACGCAATTAGGTCTCAGGATTCGCCCGATGCGAAGGATGCTCGCTCTCTTTTTCGTTCTATCGACGTTCAGCGCTGCGGCGCAGGACGCCACAACTCCGCGACTTCCTTCGGTCTCATTGCCGCCGTCGCTCGAGCGCGTGCTGCGCGACTATGAGATTGCATGGCGCGCGCGTGATGCGGCGGCGCTGGCAGACCTTTTCGCTGAGGATGGGTTCGTGATGGGGAGTGGGCAGCCGCCGGTGCGGGGGCGCGAAGCGATCCGCGAGGCGTATGCGGAATCGGGAGGGCCACTGGTTCTGCGCGCGCTGGCCTACTCGACTGAGGGAAAGGTCGGATACATCATTGGCGCGTTCGGGCGGGATGCGTCGACGGACATCGGCAAGTTCGTGCTCGCGCTGAAGAAAGTTCGCGGGCGATGGCTCATCGCCGCGGACATGGATAACTCGAGTACGTCATCGCGGAAGCCGCCAACTGCTGCTACGCCTCCGTGAACGAGCGGTCTATCCGCGAAGGCGCCGGACAGCCGATCGCAGAAAGACGAGCGTGAGCGTAAAGAGCGCGAGCGACATTGCGAGCGGAATCCACTCCACCTGCCACGCGTGAAGCTCCTTGTCTTGTGACGCGATGAAGGTGTTCAACTGGCTCGAGATCATCCGGTTCGATGCACCGAGTGCGTGAGCGAGCCCCGGGCTCCGAACATTCCGCGTCTTCGAGTGCAGCACGACGAAGTTGTACTCGATGCCATACGTCACGTTCTTACTATCGCGATACTGAGCGACGCGATTGCCGGTCGAGGACCCTGTCACCTTCGGCAGCTGTTCCGCATAGAGCTCGTAGAAGACGGCCTTGGTCTCTACCACCGAACAATCGACCGTGCGGTCTCTGGTGCAGCGAATGTCCGCTCCACTGGTGAACATCAGGAAGATCACGCTTCCCGCAAGCGTCGCGAACGCGAAGACCAGCCGTACGAAAAAGCCAGACCAGCCATGGCCGGGAAGCATTTGTTGGGTGAATGGCGTGCTCGTACCACCCGCACCATCAACCACCGCCTTGATCGACATGACGGCGATGCCTTCGAGCTGCAGCGCCTCGAGTGCCTCGCTCTTCGAAGCAGCATCGATCTGACCTGAGCGCGCGTCGCCTCGCGTTCCCCTCCCCGTCCAGGCGAATCTCATCTCAGGCCTCCGAATCGACGACGCAAGGATCAGCGTTGTCCGCTGACAACTCCGGGGGCGATCAATGCAGGACAGGCGCTCGGCGCCCGCCCTGCGCAAGTTCATCCTCTTTGGCCGACCGGTTCCGGGGTCGCGGTCGCAGGTTCCGGCGCGGGGAGCGGTTTCGACTCGCGGCCGGAGCGCTCGGTGGTCTTTTGCTCGGCGGCGCTTTCCGAAAGGAGTGCGATCTTCAGCACGTCCTCGATGTGCTCAACGAAGTAGAACATCATGTCGCGCTTGATCGGCTCGGGGACCTCGATGAGATCGCGTTCGTTGAGCTTCGGCAGAATGATCGTGTTGATCTTCGCCGCGCGCGCCGCGAGCACCTTCTCCTTCACGCCGCCGATCGGCAGCACTTCGCCGCGCAGCGTGACCTCGCCCGTCATGGCGACGTTGCGCTTGACCGGCTTGCCTGTGAGGACTGAGATGATCGCCGTCGTGATCGTGATGCCCGCCGACGGGCCGTCTTTCGGAATCGCACCGGCAGGCACGTGAATATGAATGTCGTGCGTTTCGAAATAGTCGGGAGGAATACCCTGCTCGTCCGCATGAGCTCGCGCATACGTC
>JAENWF010000017.1 GCA_016650215.1 Thermoanaerobaculia bacterium | reverse complement strand
GATCACCGCAGCGCCCCGGTGAACGCTCTCGGTTACCTACGCGTCATGTTCACCGTGGAGGACATCGACGATACGCTCGCCCGGCTCGGCAAACGGGGCGCGACGCTCGTCGGCGAAGTGGTCCAGTACGAAGACACGTATCGGCTCTGCTACATCCGGGGCCCCGAAGGAATTCTCATCGGGCTAGCCCAAGAACTCGGGCAGCAGACTTCCCGTTGAGCCCATGTGACAGGTACAGGCCTGATAAAGGGTGCGTACTCGCGGTGGCTAGAGTTGCCGCCTGGCCGCAGGCTTGACTTCAAGTTTGAACTGCAACACTGACGGTTGAATCATAGTCTCTCTTCTGCTGCGCTTTTCTTGCGGCTCATGGATCAGGAAAGCGTGAAGTGTTCACCCAGGCAATCGAGCGGAGTCCTGAAGCCGTGCCGGCGCTAGTGACGGTGAATAGCGACTCGGAGTAGGCGGCCAATCCAAAGATGTACACGTCGCCGCGTCGGTGACGCGGGTTCTACTTCGCACATCCCGAAGCCAAGTACTTTGCCCTCGGCAGAATCGGACGCGACCAGGTCGAGGACTACGGAAAACGAAAGAAGATGTCACTCGCCGAGGCTGAACGCTGTCTCGCGCCAAGCCTCGCCTATGAGCCTGAAGCAGAAGAGGCGGCCACTCGTAGAAATTAGAAGCAAAATGCAAAATGCAAAAAAGGCTAGCGGCTAAAGCACTTTTTGCATTTTGCATTTTGCATTTCGCTCTCCCCCGCCCCCTATTGCGCGCCGTCTCTCCCCGGCATGCCGTTCACCTGCTGCACGACCACTTCCTGGAACTGCCCGACGGGCGAGTCGAAGTGAAGGGTCGCTCGCAGAGTCACCGGGCCGTTCGCGCCCAGGATCGTCGCCTGCGAGACGTTGGCGGGGACCCAGAACTCGACGATCTGATACTCCTCCGGCAGGATGCGGGTATCGAACGGACGTCCCGTCGAATCGACGTTGTACGCCCCCATTCCCATCGACTGAACGGTCACGCGCTTGAGCGTGATCGGTTCGGAGGAGCGATTCGCCACGCGAAGCGCGTACTGGATCGGAATCGCACCTTCGACATGACGCGCGGCCGAAGGGACAGAGCTCAACTGCGAGATCAGAATCTCCGGCTTGATGATGTTGACGCGCGCACGACCCATTCCGCTGTCGGACTGCATCGAAGCACATGAGGCGAGAGTGAAGATGGAGAGAACGATCACAGACTGACGCATCGCGGGGCCTCCTGCTGACGTGTCGCAACAGCATGCGCCGCGCCCGGCATTTCTGCAAAAGAAAACGGAGGCCGGGGGCCTCCGTTTCCGATTCGTGACGGGTGAGGGAAATTACTTCACGTACTTGAGCATCTCTTTGGCGGTGGAAGCATCCTTGCCGGACGGCTCGAGCTCGATGTACTTCTCGAGATTCGCACGCGCATCGGCATTCTTGCCGCTGCGAACGTAGAGCATGCCGAGCTCGTAATACGCCTGCGCCAACTTGTCGTCGATCGAGACCGCCTGCTTGAGAAGCGGCTCGGCCTCTTTGTCTTTGCCTGAGTTGATTGCACGCGCCGCTTCGTTGAAGAGCGATCCGGCATCTGCCGGAACCTTGCTCTTGTACTCAGCAGCCTTCGCCTTGTTGCCGCTGGCGAGATACGCGTCGTGCAGCACGACGTACATGTCGGGTGTATCGCTGTCGAGCGCGACGGCCTTGTCAGCCGCTTCAATCGCTTTCGTGTAGTTTTTCAGCCTGAGCTGAACCCGGGCGAGGGCCATCCAGCCAGCCTGAAGGTCTGCGCGCGCGGCGACCGCTTCCTCGAACTTCGCAACCGCCTCAGCATCCTTCCCCTCGTTCGCCAGCGAAGCGCCCGCGTTGAATGCGACGACTGCCGGATCGACGCGGATCTCGACTCCCGGAACCGTCACGGTCGCTGTCGCGCCGCCCGGGGCGAGCTCGATGTCGCGGACGTTGGGCTCACCGAGCTTGAGCTTCATCACTTCCTTGAACTCACGGTAATTCGGCGCTGCGTACGTGAACTCGTACCTCAGTGTGCCGTCGAGAAGGAAGATCGCGTACGACCCGTCTTTCTTCGGCTTGTACTGCTCCTTGAACGTCTTTCCTTCCGTCGCCGAGACGGTGATGGTGGCGTTCTCGATCGGCTTCTTTGTGACCGCATCGACGATCTTTCCGGTGATACGCGCCTGTCCGATGGCAAAGGCGTTGGCCGCCAGCGCCAGCAGGACCAGCGTCAGCGCGAGAGTTCTACGCATTTTCGATCTCCTGGTGTTCTTGATGTTCCGGGAACTGTAACGAATCGCTCCCCCGCTCAGATTCCTCGCACAGAGCCTGATTGACGAGGTCGCCAGACACCCTGCCGGGTGACATCCGTCACTCCAGCGTCAGGTAGGTCTGGTCCTTGAGGCCGCGCTCGTAGTCCTGGAGAAGGCGCATCCCTTCCGTGGGCTTCATCTTGTCCTGCTTGATCGCGGCGTCGATCTGCAACTTCATCCGCTTCTCCATGTCGCGCCAGTCGTACTGCGTCATGGCGAGAACCTCGCCGATGGACTGGCCGGGGATCTCTTCCTCGATGTAGAAACCGCTGTCCTCGTCGTCGTCGAGGAAGACGTGAACTTCGTTCACCCGTCCGAAGAGATTGTGGATGTCGCCCATGATGTCCTGATACGCACCCGTGAGGAAGATGCCGAGGTAGTAGGGTTGATCGTTGCGGATCTCGTGGAGCGGAAGCGTTTCGCGCACGTCATTGAGGTCGATGTACTTCGACACCTTTCCGTCGGAGTCGCAAGTGATGTCGACGAGCGTCGACTCGAACTGCGGGCGCTCGTTCAGGCGGTGAATCGGCACGATTGGGAAGAGCTGCCCAAGCGCCCAGTGATCGAGCAGCGACTGGAACACCGAAAAGTTGCAGATGTGCTGATCGGCGAGCTCGATCTTGAGGTTCTTCAGATCTTCGGGCACTTCGGCAGCATCCATCTGGTTGACGATGCCCTGGATCCGCTCGGCAACCTGCCAGAAGAGGCTCTCGACGCGCGCCTTTACGTCGAGGGCGAGCAGGCCGAGCTCGAACATCGTCTGCGCCTGCTCCTTGATCTGAATCAGGTCGTGCCACGTTTCGCTGACCCGCTCCTCGGTAAGTACCTGATCAGCCTCGAGGAGCTCGCGGACGAGCTTGTGGTCGGTGGAGGTGATGATGCGCGGCTCGAGAGGCGTCTTCTCGATCGAGCCGAATGCCTGCACGACGAGCACGGAATGGTGCGCGACGATCGCGCGCCCGGACTCCGAGACGATGTTCGGATGCGGCACTTTCTCTTCGTTGCAGACATCCATGATGTTGTAGACGATGTCGGTCGCGTACTCCTCGATCGAGTAGTTCATCGAGGAGTGGAACGTCGACTTCGAGCCGTCGTAATCGATCGCAAGACCGCCACCGACGTCGAGGTATTCGAGAGCGTGCCCCATCCTGTGAAGCTTCGCGTAGTACATCGCCGCCTCGCGGACCGCGCGCTTGATCGTCAGAATGTCGGGGATCTGCGAGCCGATGTGGAAATGGAGCAGCTTGAAGGATGACTCCATGTTCGCTTCGCGCAGCATCTCAATCGCCTCGAGAATCTCGGCGGTCGAGAGGCCGAACTTCGCGTGCTCGCCGCCCGAGGTCGCCCACTTGCCGGCGCCCTTCGAGAGAAGTCGGACTCGCATACCGATCAATGGCTCGACATTCATCTCGGCAGCAATCTTCGTGATGGCGCGGATCTCGGAGAGCTTTTCGGCGATGAGGATGATCTTCTTGCCGAGCTTGCGGCCGATCATTGCCATCCGTATGTAGCTCGCATCCTTGTAGCCGTTGCAGACGATGAGCGAGTCGAGGTCGCTATGCACCGCGAGGCCCGCAAAGATCTCCGGCTTCGACCCGACTTCAATCCCGAAGTTGTACGGCTTCCCGGCGTCGAGGATCTCCTCGACGACCTCACGGAGCTGATTGACTTTGATGGGGAAGACGCCGCGGTACGAGCCGGCGTAGTTATTCTCGGCGATCGCGCGGTTGAAGGCGTTGTTGAGTGCTTCGACTCGGTGGCGGAGCAGATCCTGAAAGCGGATGAGGACGGGCGCGCGGAGGTCGAGCGCCTGCGCCTCACGGAGAGCGTCGACGATCGGAATCGCCACGCCTTTCTCCTGCAGAGGCGAGACCGTGAGATCGCCGTTGTCGTTGACGCCGAAGTAACCGCCGCCCCAGCGGTCGATCATGTAGAGCGAGGACGCGTCCTCGACGGTCCAGTCACGCTGCTCCACTGCTTCTTCCGTAACCTGTGTAGTCACTTCCGCTTCATTCCTTCCCCGAAGAATAGAACTAATGAGCCTCAGGCGCGCGAGAATTCCGCGTGGGATCTCCAAAGCAACTGCGTCTGAAGACCCCTAGCCAAACCCCACCGGCATTCGTGAGTGATGCTCCGTCGCCAACTGAAAATGAATCGCGGCATTCATCATCGCGACTTCGTTCGACGGCGCGGCGTTGAGTTGCAGCGAGGTCGGGAGCCCATTCTCGCCGAAACCGTTCGGCATCGCGATGCCGGGCGCGCCGAGGAGATTCATGCTTGCGATGATCGAGGGGCCGCTGCTGAAGTCTTTGTAGACGTCACTGAAGTCGGGGCCGATCGGATAGGCCACGGTCGAGCGCGACGGCGCGGCGACCAGATCGGCGTTGGCAAAAACGCCGAGGAGCGCCTTGCGGATCTTCGCGCGGACTCGTTGCGCGCGGAGATAGTCGATCGCAAGCGTCGCAGCCTGCGCGAAACCGCCGGTCTGATCAGCTTTCGCCCGCAGCAGCTTCGCGCGGCCGTCGCGGATGAGGTCCTCGAACGCACTCGCGCCTTCCGCATCGACGATCAGCGACACCGTCGCGCCATACGGGAGGTCGGGATAATCAATCTCGCTGATCGTGTGCCCCTGACTCTTCAACACGTCGATCGACTTGAAGAAATTCTCGCGAACGGCTGGCTGCACTTTCTCGTGCGTCCCTCTCGCGATCGCGATGCGAAGCGGGCGGCGATTACCCGCGTGCGCCTTGCTCGCCAGCCAGCGCGCCTTTCCCGCCTCGAAGACGCCGAAGGTCGTCGGATCCTTCTCGTCTTCGCCGTACAGCACCTGATAGATGGTGTTGCAGTCCGCCGCGGTGCGCGCCATCGGGCCGATCTTGTCAAGCGTCCAGGAGAGAGCCATCGCGCCGTGGCGGCTGATCGCGCCGTACGTCGGACGAAGGCCGGTGATTCCGGAGAAGGCGGCGGGCGTGATGATCGAGCCGGAGGTCTCGCTGCCGATCGCGAAAGGGACGAGTCCCGCGGCGACTGCGGCGCCGGGTCCCGACGACGATCCGCCCGACCAGAACTCGCGATTCCACGGCGTCCGTCCCGGCCCGGTGAATGACGCATCGGCGTTGTTGTAGCCGAAACCTCCTGCCAGCTCGACCATCGCGAGCTTCGCGACGAGCACCGCACCTGCTTTGCTCAGCCTCTCGATGACGGTCGCGTCGAAGTCGAAGATCTGATTGCGATACGGCTCGGCGCCCCAGCTCGTCGGAATGCCTTTCGTAGCGAGAAGGTCCTTCGCGCCGTACGGGATGCCGAGGAGCGGGCGATTCGCGATGTTGCCGGCTGCGATGTCGAGATCAGCCTGCGCAGCCTCGCGCAATGCGCGCTCGCGCGTGATCGTGACGACCGCGCCGAGACTCGGACCGTGGCGCTCGAGCCGGTCGAGATGGAAGCTCGTCAGCTCTACGGAAGAGAATTTCTTCTCGCGAAGCTCCGCGCCAAGATCTTCGATCGTCGCGAAGGGATTCACCTACCAGCGCCTCACGAGCGAAGCGAACGTGAAGTCGGGCTCGTCCGAGTTCACGAGTTTGAACTCGCGCAGAGACTCGAGGTACGGCGCATACTCCTCGAGGTCCTTGCCGATGCGATCGAGCTCGGCCGGCGTGAGGTGCTTGCCCGACTGCGATTTCACGACGGCGGTCATTGCGGAGGCCAACGGAGAGGACTTCGTTTCCGCTGCTGCGAGCGGCAGTCCGACTGCACCGGCTGCGACCACCTTCGCGAACGTGCGGCGTGATGTGCGCGACATCGAACCTCCGACACGGGGTCAGGTCTTGAATTTTGCTTTTTCGCAGACTCCAAACGCAAAAATCAAGACCTGACCCCGCTCTCTCATATTATCTACCGCGTGGAGGAATCACCCCTCTGAAATGGAAATTCTTGCACGAATGAATCTACGCCGAGGGAGGGTCAGGTCTTGAATTTTGCTTTTTCACGGTCTCAAAACGCAAAAATCAAGACCTGACCCCCAAGCCGGATATCTAATCAAATCGAGTCAGGGTTTGTCCTTGGCGCGTTCCTTACTCGCGTTTTCCTGGGCGTTTTTTCCGGCGCGCTGCAGCGCTTCACCGGCAGCGACCGCGGCCTCACCGGCTTTCTCTTTCACATCGCGCCCAAGCTCTTTCGCGCCGGAAGCGACCGCCTTACCGGTCTCCGATTCGGCGACTCTTTCCGCCCCTTCCTTGATCTTCGCGCCCGCCTGCTCGAGTTGGCGGCCGGCTTCCTTCACAGTCTCCTCCGCCGATTTCGTTGCGGTCTGCGTCTCCGCGGTGGTAGGCGAGTTAACCGGGTAACGCTTGTCGGCCGGCCTTTCGTTGTCGACGGACTTTTGGACGCATGCGGCCAGGAAAATGGTGAGAGCTACGAGTACCTTTTTCATACAAACCTCCTGGTTAGGGCTGAGGACTGAATGGGGTCTTGCACAACTCAGTCCTCAGTCCTCATCCCTCAGTCCTCCCCCTCCTGTCCTCTCGTAACGAAACAATCATCGTGCGGCCTGTGTTGAGCGGAAACCATGAGTGACCGCCTGATCCAGGGCATGGCGGCGAACGGCGACTTTCGCATCCTCGCAGCCCAGACGACCACGACTGTCGAGACCGCACGTGAGATTCTCGATCTTTCGCCGGTTGCCGCCGACGCGCTCGGGCGCGCGCTTACCGGCTCGGTTCTTCTCGCGCGCCTCCTCGACAAGGACGTGCGCAATCAGCGCGTGACGCTCCGCTTCGACGGCAACGGACCGCTCGGCCTGTTGATCGCCGAGGCGAACGTCAGCGGCGATGCGCGCGGCTACGTCTCGAATCCTGTTCCGGAGGACGCATCGATCGACGTTCCACGAGCGATCGGACAAGGGATGCTGACGGTCGTCCGCGGCACGCCTCCTGTGGGACGGCCATACACCTCGCAGATGATGCTCGAGGGAGGCGGCATCGCGCAGGAGCTGACGCGCTACCTTGCACGCTCGGAGCAGATCTCTTCCGCCGTCCTCCTCGGCGTGTTGAATCGCCGCGAAGGCGTCGCCGCTTCCGGCGGCATCATCATCCAGGCGTTCCCGCATGCAACCGAGGAGTCGCGCCGGATCATCGAGGAGAGGATTCAGAGCACGCCACCTCTGTCGACGCTCATCGAAAAGATTCCGATCGAAGCGGTCGTCGCGAAAGTGTTCGAGGGGCTGAACTACAAGCAGCTCGACGAACGCTTCAACGTACCGGTGAACTATCGCTGCACGTGCAGCCGCGAGCGCGCAATCGCGCCGCTCGCGCTGTTCTCCCCGGATGAATTGAAGGAGATGGTCGAGGAGGGCGGTTCGGAAGTCGTCTGCCAGTTCTGCGGACGCAAGTACAACTTCACCCGCGAAGATCTTCTTGCGCTCAACGCAAGCCCGGATGCATGATCGCGGTCATCCCGGCCAACACATGCGCAGCGTAATCACCGGCTCCGGCATCGGCATCCCGAAGAATGTCGTCAAGAACGAGATTCTCGGGCGGATCATGGATACGTCGGACGAGTGGATCCGGACGCGAAGCGGCATCGAGCAGCGTCACTACGCCGATCCGGGACAAGGTTCGGCGGAGCTCGGAATCGAGGCGGCGCAATCAGCGCTGCGCGCCGCATCGCGTGAAGTCAAGGACATCGACGCGATCGTGTTCGCGACGATGACTCCGAATCACTTCTTCCCCGGCAACGGCCCGCTCGTTCAGGCGCGGATGGGATTCGACGAAGCGACTCCGACATTCGACATCCGCCAGCAGTGCTCCGGATTCCTTTACGGTCTCGACCTCGCGGACTCGCTGATTCGCAGCGGGAAACACCGCCGCATTCTTCTCATCGGCGCCGATGTCCACACTCCATTCATGCCGTGGCAGAACGGATGGGATATCACGATCGGACGCGAGGACCGTCAGGTCACGCCTGAGGAGTATGCGGAGAACACGAAGTACCGCGACAGGATCGTGCTGTTCGGCGACGGAGGCGGTGCGGTGGTCGTCGAAGCGTCTGATGATGAAGAACGCGGCCTCCTTGCATCGAAGCTCTTCACAAACGGTTCGAACATCGAATCTCTTTACGTCGCAGGCGTCGGCTTCCGGCACCGCCCCTACGTCACCAAGCAGCAGATCGACAACGGCGATCCGGTCCCGACGATGGAAGGTCGCGAGGTTTTCAAGCAGGCCGTCTCGAAGATGCCCGAAGCCGTGCGCGCCGTCTGCAAGACCGCAGGCGTCGAAGTCAGCGACATCGACGTGCTGCTGATCCATCAGGCCAACCTGCGCATCATCGAAGGGGTCGCCAAACAGTTGGGTCTTCCAGCTGAAAAGGTCCCGCACAACATCGAGCGCTACGGCAACACCACCGCAGGCACCCTCCCGATCCTCTTCCACGAATGCGTCACGAATGGCCGCATCAAGCCCGGCATGCTCGTGGGATTCACCGCGCTCGGGTCAGGACTGCATTGGGGTGCGGCGCTGTATAGGGCGTAGGGCCGAGGGAAGCGTTCAACACTTAACATTCAACATTCAACATTCCTCTCTCCGGCAGAGGGGAAAGGGAATGTTCAATGTTGAATGTTCAATGTTGAAATCCTGATGCTGAAGTCACCCTCGGCCCTCTTCATCCCTCAGGTATTTCTCCATCAGATCCGCGTTCTCCATCATCGCGCGGAGTTGAACCCAGTAAGCGCGGCCGTACATCGCCAGGGTTGCGAAGGCCATTACGTCGTGGAGGAAGCGCGGGGTCTTGCCGCTGCCGACGCCGCCACCCATGATGAAGGTGACCATGAGGACGAGCATCGCGTACGTGGCGGTCGGAAAGACTTTCGATTTGAAGAGCTTCGTGCGGTTGACGATGTCGGCCTCTTCCGCGGCGCCCTTGACCTTGTCCTTGATCTCCTTGCCGGTGCCGATGAAGAAGAACATCGTCATCGACTGCGAGAAGAGACCGATGACCACGGTCCCAAGAGAAAAGAGAATGTGTTGCGCGACATGAGCGGGCGAGGCGGTGAATCCGATGACCATCGTTGCGATGAGTCCGGCGATCGTCAGCAGTGTCGTTACGAGTAGAAACTGGGCCACGGAGCGCATGCTAGACTCCCGCGCCGTGGCGGACAAGACGAGTTATCGCGACTCCGGCGTGAACATCGACGCGCAGGATGAAGCGCTTCGCGAAGTGCGCCGCATCGCCCGCAACACCTTCACGCCTGCGGTGCTCTCGGACATCGGATCGTTCGGAGGACTTTTCCGCGGCACCTTCGAAGGCGTCGAGAAGCCGATCCTCGTCTCATCGACCGATGGCGTCGGAACGAAGCTGCGCGTCGCGCAGGCGATGAAGATCCACGACACGGTCGGGTACGACCTCGTGTGCCACTGTGTGAACGACATCCTGGTGCAGGGTGCGCGTCCTCTTTTCTTCCTCGATTACTACGCGACCGGAAAGCTCCGGCCACCTGTGATGACCGACGTGATTCGCGGGATGGCGCGCGCCTGCCATGAGAACAACACGGCACTCATCGGCGGCGAGACTGCTGAGATGCCGGGCTTTTACGGCGACGATGACTACGACATCGCCGGGTTCATCGTCGGCGTCGTCGACGAGAAGAACCTGATCGACGGAAAAGCGGTGCGGGAGGGCGATATCATCCTCGGAGTTCCCTCCGTTGGCCTTCATACGAACGGCTACTCGCTCGCACGCCGCGTGCTCATCGACAAGCTGGGTCACGACTATCAGACGATCCTTCCGGACGTGGGAAAAATCGGCGAGGCGCTGCTCGCGCCGCACATCTCGTACCTCAAGCCGTTGATACCGCTCGTGGAGGAGCGCGCGATTCACGCGCTGGCTCACATCACCGGCGGCGGACTGACCGACAACGTGCCGCGCGTGCTTCCCGAGACGCTCGACGCGAGAATCAAGCTCGGCTCGTGGCCCGTGCTTCCGATCTTCAAGACAATCTTCGAAGCGGGGAACGTCGATCGCGAGGAGATGCTCCGAGTCTTCAACATGGGCATCGGCATGGCCGTCATCGTCTCGCCCGACAAGGTGGAGACAGTCGCGAAGCACTTCGGACACATCGGCCAGAAGTTCTATTTCATCGGCAACATCGTGAAGGGCTCGGGGAAGGTGCAGTACGACCAGCCGCCCGCCGGCTTCCCCTCGTGGATCGAATGATCCGTATCGCGGTCCTGCTGTCGGGCCGCGGCTCGAATTTTGCGGCGATTCACGAGGCGATCGCAGCACGCGCTCTCGATGCCGAGATCTGCGCGGTCGTCTCCAATCGTGACGATGCGCCGGGCGTTTCACGCGCACGCGACTGGCAGTACGCCGCGCACGTGATCGACAACCGCGCGTTCGCGTCGCGGGCGGATCATGAGGCGGAAGTGCTGCGCGTGCTCGAAGCCGCGAAGCCCGACTTCATCGTGCTCGCGGGCTACATGCGATTACTCAGCACCCGTTTCGTCGCTGCGTTCCCGAACAGGATCATCAACATTCACCCGTCCCTCCTTCCGTCGTTTCCAGGCGTCGACGCGCAGAAGCAGGCAGTCGAGCATGGCGTGAAGGTTTCGGGCTGCACGGTGCACTTCGTTGATGAGAGTCTCGACGCGGGACCGATCATCGTGCAGCACGCGGTCGAAGTGCGTGATGACGACACGGCGGAATCGCTGTCGGCGCGGATCCTGGTTGAGGAGCATCGCGCGTACGTCGAGGCGTTGCAGATTCTGGCGAGAGGGCGCTACCGGTTCGATGGGCGACGGGTGATCGCGTCTTAGCGCTGCCCAGGTGTCGGGTGCGAGAGTTTTACTTCGACCCTCGACCCTCGACCCTCCACCCTCGAACCCTGACTCAGAACGGCCAGAACGACTTCCACCACGACTGCTTCGCGATGTCCGCCCCGGCAACCGCCGGAGCCTTCGCGATGGTCTGCCCGTTCGCAGTGACGACGACGTTGCCGACCGGCTGCCCCTTCTTCACGGGCGCCGTCAGCGCGTTTCCGGCGAACGACACCTGGAGGCCTTTCTCTTCGCCGCGCTTCACGAGCGCTCCCGCGTCAGACGATGCGACGGCCGGAACTGTGGCCGTCTGCCCGCCGGTGACGTTTGCTTGTCCGACGACCGCGCCCATCTTCACCGGCGTGACCATCCGGTACTGCGTGAAGGCCTCGTTGAAGAGGCGCCCGGCGATGCCGAAGGAGCTGAGCGGACCCTTCGACGGCTTCGCTCCCATCACGACGCCGACGAGCTCCATCCCGTTCCGCTTCGCCGAGGCTGTGATGCAGTAGCCAGCGGGTGCGGAGTAGCCGGTCTTGATCCCGGTCGCCGATTCCATGTAGTTCTCTTTGCGCGGATTCACCAGATGATTCGGGTTGTAGATCCGCTGGAGTGTCGCGTTGCGGAACTCCATCTCCGGAATGACCGCGAGCTGCCGCATGAAGGGATACTTCATCACCTCCATGCCGAGGATCGCGAGATCGTGCGCGCACATCGTGTTGATGCGCGAAGGGTCCGCGCTGTTCGGCAGACCGTGCGGATCGTAGAACTTCGTGTGCTCGAGACCGAGGTCGGCTGCACGTTGATTCATCATGTCGGCGAAGGCTTCCGTCGAGCCGCCGATCTTCTCGGCCAGCGCCTGCGCCGCGTCGTTCGCCGACTGGATCATCGTCGCGATGACGAGATTCTTGATCGGCCAGACGCTGGCAGCGCGAAGGTAGATCTGCGAGCCGCCCATCTTGCTCGCCTTCGCCGAGACCTGCACCGTGTCGTCCCACTTCAGACGTCCGTCGCGGATCTCTTCCATCGTGATGAGCAGCGTCATCATCTTCGCCATGGACGCAGTCGGGAGCGGCCTGTGCTCGTTCTCCGCGAAGAGAACTCGTTTCGTGCTCGACTCGATCACGTACGCGGCGGTGTAGCCCTTCCCCGTCGAGTCGACTGCCGAGCCCTGCGCGGTTCCGGTGCCTTCTTCGTTCTGAGCCGCCAACGGCAGCGCGAGGGTGATGACCAGCAATGCAGCAAACCAGCGTTTCATCGACGAACACTCCAATTCAGTTCTTGAGCGCGCCAGACTGCACGCCGCATACCACGGTGGGGGTTCTGCCATTCTGAGCGAGGCGAAGAATCAACCAGCGGCACCGCGAGTCACGCGGCGCCTGTTCGTCTACGGCGTCGCAGCCTTATCCGGCCGCTTCGTCGCTCGCGACACGCGCGGAATCGATCCGATCACCGTCCAGTCGTGCTTGTGCACGACCACCGGCTCTTTCGCCTTAGGCCAGAGATCGATCGGAATGTAGTAGTAGCCGTCGCCGAGGACCCGCGACTTGATCGCAAGATCCCGCATGCTCTTGCAGAGTCCTTTTTTGCCACGAATTGCGCTCCGCTCGACTACGAGACCCGTCGATTCACCGACGCCCTGATAAATGCTGATCTCCGCGCAGAGAGAATTTACTAAAGTCATTGATGACTCCGTTCAGCTCGGTATAAAGCAAGTTCCGGTCCAGTAGCGAGCGCGGCGGTCCCGTACAATCGCATCCCCATGCCTCCAGTCACCCCAAAAAAGACTCCGGTCAAGCTCTCAGTCCTCATCCGCGACGCGCGGGAGATCGTCTGGGGCGCCCGCCGGCGGCTGGTGCTCGGCTTCCCCCTCATGGCGATCAACCGCCTGGCGGGCATCATCCTCCCCGGCACCACGAAGTACCTAATCGACGAGGTCATCACCCGCGGACGACACGACCTCCTCTGGACCATCGCGCTCATCGCCGGCATCGCCTCGCTCGTGGCCGGAATCACCGACTACGCGCTCGCGCAACTGCTGGGCCTCGCTGCGCAACGCTCGATCACCGACTTGCGAAAGCGTCTTCAACAGCACATTCAACGGCTTCCGGTCTCATACTTTGATTCGACCAAGAGCGGCATTCTCGTGAGCCGCGTCATGAACGATGCCGAGGGGATCCGCAACCTCGTCGGGACGGGTCTCGTCCAGCTCGTCGGCGGACTGATCACCGCGGTGATCGCGGTCGGTATCCTCTTCTACCTCAGCGCGAAACTCGCGGGAATCATCTTCGGCGCGCTGCTCGCGTTCGCAGTCATCCTCTGGTGGGCGTTCAAGACGGTGCGCCCGATGTTCAAAGAGCGCAGCGAGCTGTCGGCTCAACTTTCAGGGCGACTCTCTGAGGGCTTCTCCGGCGTCAGGATCGTGAAGGCGTACGGTGCCGAGCGGCATGAGGCGCGGGTTTTCGCGAAGGGGGCGCACAAGCTGCTGCGTAGCGTCCTGTCGACGATGCGCGTCGTGTCGGGAGTCGGCGCGTTGTCGACGCTCCTCATCGGCGTGGTCGGCATGGTCGTGATGATCATCGGCGGTCGGGAAGTGATCGCCGGACGGATGACGATCGGCGAGCTGATCACCTTCACGCTCTACCTCGGGCTCGTCGTCGGCCCGGTCGCTCAAATCGTCGCGATCGGCACACAACTGTCGGAAGCGTTCGCAGGTCTCGAGCGGATGCGCGAGGTACTCGGCGAAGAACGCGAGGACGCCGCCGATCCGTCGAAGACGCCCATCGACGTCATCTACGGCAATATCGAGCTCGAGAACGTCTCATTTGAGTACTCGCCCGGCGTGCCCGTGCTGCACGACATCAGTTTTTCGGTCGCGCCGGGCACCTCGGTCGCGCTGGTCGGTCCGTCGGGATCAGGAAAAAGCACGATGATCTCGCTCGTAGCGGCGTTCCATCGTCCGACGGGCGGGCGGATTCTCGTCGACGGCCGCGATCTCGCGACGCTTCGCCTCAACGACTACCGCGGCAACATCGGCATCGTGCCGCAGGACTCTTTTCTCTTCGCCGACACGATCGAGGAAAACATACGCCTCGGCAACCCTCGCGCGCCCCGCGAGGAGATCCTCCGCGCAGCACGCATCGCGCACGTCGACGAGTTCGCGGAGAGCTTCGCGGACGGCTACGCGACGATCGTCGGCGAGCGCGGCGTGAAATTGAGCGGCGGGCAGAAGCAACGTGTCGCGATCGCGCGCGCGATTGTCGCCGATCCACGGATCCTCATCCTCGACGAAGCTACCTCATCGCTCGACAGCGAAAGCGAGGCTCTGATCCAGGACGGCCTCAATGCGCTGATGAAAGGCCGCACCACCTTCGTCATCGCGCACCGTTTGTCGACGATACGGCGGGCCGATCAGATTCTCGTCCTCGAAGCGGGGGGCATCACCGAGCGCGGGACGCACGAGCAGCTCATGAAACTCGGAGGACGGTATCGCGCGCTGTATGAGAAGCAGTACGGGATCGTGTCGAACCGTTTCGTGAATCCGGGGGAAGAGCTTGTCGCCCTGGATTCTCAATCCTGAGCGAAACTGCCCCGTCAATCCTGAGCGAAGCGAAGGATCTATTGAGAGCACGTGCGCGGACGCAGCACCAGGCATAGCACGCACATCAGAAGATCCTTCGCCGTCTTCGCGGCTCAGGATTGTGGTCATACCGCGCTTTCCCGTGACGGCGCGTTCCCGGTTCTGCCGCGCGCGTGGAGGCGCGGGGATTACCCCCGCAGCTCGACATTCCAATACGCCTCATCCAGAAAATTCTTCCAGATTTCGGGGAACGTTCTTCCCTGGAGGCGATGGAGCGGGTGCCATTTCGGACGGACGGGCGTGCGGCGGAGATGGATTCCGCACTCGCTGAGCAGCTTGTTGCCCTTCCGCACGTTGCACGGCAGGCAGGCGCAGACGACGTTCTCCCACGACGACTTGCCACCGCGGGAGATCGGAATCACGTGGTCGAGCGAGAGCTCGGACGAGGAGAATTTCTTGCCGCAGTACTGGCAGCGGTTCTGGTCGCGGAGATAGATGTTGCCGCGCGAAAACTTCACTTCCTGACGCGGCAGGCGGTCGAAGACGAGGAGCTGGACGACATGCGGGATCAGGATGTTGCGGCTCGGCGTGACGACGTAGTTGTCCTGGGGCTGAACCGGGATGTCCATCCAGTTTTCGAAGTCGTAGGTGCGGTACTCGGAGTCGACCGCGCGGACCTGGCCCTTGTAGAGGAGCGTGAAGGCGCGTCGGACCGAAGTGATCTGGACCGCCTGAAAGACGCGATTGAGGACCAGCACGTGACCGTCGAGCATATGAACTCTCACCCACGAAACACACACCGCGACGCTACTGCTTCCATCTGCGGTCGCTTCTGAGGCCGGCGGGGGACATGATACACGAGGGGTGCTGAACCGATCGGTAAGACACCTCGCCGGTTGCAAAAACCGCTGAGTTCGCCCATAGTTAGCGGCCAAGACGAATCGAACCAGCTCTTTTTGAGCGGCGCCTGGTCCCCTCGATGACCCGGTGTCCGACAACGGTGTGAATGGCGCCGCGCGCGAGGAAGTCGCCGGGCGTTTGGGTGTGGATATGGGAGGCTTTATGCGCGTTTTGTCCCGGGTCGCTCTGGTCTTCATCGTCCTTGTCAGTCTCTCCACGGCGGCGGTTGCCGATCATCTGCAGGGCGACTGCCCTCTGACGCTCGTCGGCACGGTCGCCGGAGGCACTGACTTCGGACTCTCGCCTCATGGCGTGTTTCGCTCCAACGGAAACGTCTACGTCCTTCGCGGACAGACGCTCAGTACGTACACGGCTAACGCCGCCGGTGAGTTGACGCTGCAGAGCGACGACTTCATCAGTGTGCTTGCCGGCCGCGAAGACAATGGCGCGGTCCTTGTCCATAACGGCTTTCTCTACGTCAGTACCAATGCCGGACTGGAAGTCTTCGCCCTCTCGAACCTCCGCGCGCCGGTCGCCGTTCTCCGGAACGTCCACTACCGCCGCCTCGCGGCAAGCGGGGCGACACTCGCGGGCCTCTATCCCGGTACCGACCTTCCCTGCGCGCCCAACGGCACCTCGTTCTGCTCGAACTACATCGAGATCATCAACATCGCCGATCCTGCGAACCCGACGATCTCCAGCCGCATCAGTTCGCAGAACCTCGCGGTCCTCCCCCTCGGGTTCAACGACATCGCGTTCAACTACGGCTACCTCTATGCTGCGGGCGACGCTCTGACGCTCGGATTCAATGTCGGGAATCAGTTTGCGCCGCAGGCGATCATCAGCATCACGGGACGCTCGACCTTCCTCGTCAGCAACGGCGCGAACCTCCTCGGCGTCGGCAACGATGGGTCCATCGAGATGTACAACGTCTCGACGGCCGGCGGGATTAGCCGATTCGCGATCTACAACATCTCGCGCGAAACGATCGACCGCGCCAACCCGATCGCGTATCACCCGCAGGCCTTCATCGACGATCAGGCGGGACGGCTCATCACGATGATCGACGAGATCGACCCACAGACGCTCAAGCCGGCACGCACCTTCGCATTCGACGTCTTCGACTTCAGCGTTCCGATGTGGGAAGGCGCCTACCAGCGCGGCTATGAAAACATCTCGTACATCTCGCCCGATGAAGTGAAGTACAACCCGGTGGCTGTCGGCTCGCAGGTTCTAGTACTCGGCGAGCTGAGCGGGCTGCAGGCGTACGGCGCGTGCGGCGTTGCAGCAGGACGCTTCGAATGGGACGGCGTGCAGGGTCTCAACTGCAACGGCTCTTCTCTGCACGGATGGGTTACCGGACCACAGAAGCTCGTGAACGTCGAGATCCTGATCGACAGTACCTCGCTTGGAAACGCGAGCCTCGCGGGTCCGCCGCGCATCGACATCTCGTCGCGCAACCCGGTGCAGACCTGGCGACTCGACGTGAATCTGGATGCGACAACTCGCGGCGAGCACACGCTTCGCGCGGTCGCGACCGACGCCTTCGGCACCCGCCGACAGTTCGCCGCTCAGCGCATCTACTTCAACGGGCCGGGGCAGAACTGCTCGAACCGCAGACGCTCCACCGGCAGATAAGTCTCAACTTTCTCGCACTCATCCAAACCCCCTGCGCAGGCAGGGGGTTTTTGTTTGCTGGAATGACTACGCCGATGCGATCTCTTCGACGATCGCCAGCGCAGCTGCTTCGCGGTCTTTGGCGCCGGTGATCGGGCGTCCGACGACGATGTAGTCGGCTCCCGCCGCGATCGCCTCGGCGGGGGTCATCGTTCGCGACTGGTCGCCGGCGGCCGCTCCTTTCGGGCGGATTCCCGGCGTGACGATCCTGAGGTCCGGACCGCATGCTTCGCGGATTGCGGCGATCTCGAGAGGCGACGCGACGATGCCGCGCAGCCCCGCGCTCTGAGCCAGACGCGCGAGTCGAACGGCGCTCTCGAGCGGGGGCTCCGCGAATCCAACACCCTTCACATCGGATGGAGAGAGGCTCGTGAGAATTGTCACCGCGAGCACCAGCACGTCGTCGAGTGCTGCTGCGCGCAGCATCGCCTCCCCTCCCGCCGCGTGCACCGTCAGCATCGCGACGCCGAGCGCGCCGGCTTCCCTTGCGGCGTGCTGCACGGTATTCGGGATGTCGTGAAACTTCAGATCGAGAAAGACTTTCTCGCCGCGTGCGGCGATCTCGCGCACGAGCGAGGGGCCGTTCGCGACGAACGCCTGCAGACCGATCTTCAGCACACCCGCGACACCGTGAAGCTCATCAGCGAGCCGCAGAATGTCGTCGCGCGTCGAGAGATCGGCGGCTACGATGAGCCGGTCACGTGCTTGCATCGGAGTGAATGATAGATGGGACGTACCGATAAGTGGACCGTTGCGCGGATTCTCGACGAGATCTCGCACTACATCGAGCTGAGCGATCCGAATCCGTTCAAAGCCCGCGCGTTCGAGCGCGCGGCTCGCGCAGTCGAGAAACTCGACGCCGACATTCACGATCTGATCCGCACAGGCGGCCTCTACAAGACGCCAGGAGTCGGCAAAGCGATCGGACCGGTGATCGAGGAGGTCGCCGCGTCGGGCGGCTCGAAATACCTCGAGGAGCTTCGCGGGCAGTACCCGCCGGGAATCTTCGACCTTCTCCGCATCCCCGGCCTCGGCCTCAAGAAGATTGGACAGCTTCACGCGGACCTCGGCATCGGGTCGCTCGATGGGCTCGAAGAAGCCGCGCGTGGAGGAAAACTGTCGAAGCTGCGCGGCTTCGGAGCGAAGACTGCGCTGAAAATTATCGACGGTATCGAGAAGGCGCGGCGGCGCGAGTCGCAGTTCCTGCTCCCCGCCGGACTCGAAGTCGCCGGATGGATCCGCGAGAAGCTGGCCGCCATCGATGCGGTCGAGGATGTCGAGATCACGGGTAGCGTGCGGCGCCGCCTCGAAATCATCCGCAACGTCAATCTCGCCGTCTCCACAAAGGATTTCGATGCAATCCGCTCAGCGATCGACCAGATGTTCGATCAGGTCGAAGAGATCGACGAGCGGACGGTCAAAGCGCTCGCTCGGAATGAGATCGATGTCTGGTTTCATCTCTGCAAGCCGAATGAGCTCGGTGCCACGGTGCTACGGACGACCGGCAGCGCGGAGTTCGTCGCGAAGATGGGCGACGCCGCGAACGCCGCGGCACGCACCGAACAGGAGCTGTTCAAGAAAGCCGGCATCGCGTTCGTTGAGCCGGAGCGGCGTGAGAACGCCGATGACCTTTCCCGCAAGCGGCGCGTGAGACTCGTGGAGCCCGACGACCTTCGCGGCACGTTTCATGTCCACACGACGTACTCCGACGGACGCAACTCCATGCTCGAGATGCTCGGCGCAGCGCGCGATCGTGGCTACGAGTACGTCGGAATCTCCGATCACTCGAAGGCGGCCTACTACGCGGGCGGGCTGACCGAGGAGCGGCTGAAGGAGCAGCACGCTGAGATCGACCGGCATCGTAAAGCGGTCGCGCCGATGCGCGTCTTTCGCGGAAGCGAAGCCGACATCCTCCCGGACGGCTCGATCGACTACGGGTCACCCACGCTCGGCCTCTTCGACTTCGTCGTCGCCTCGATCCACTCGCGCTTCAATATGCCGAAGGACGAGATGACCGAGCGCATCCTCCGCGCGCTCGACGATCCCCACGTCACGTTCCTCGGGCACCTCACGGGACGGCTCCTGCTCTCGCGCGACGGCTACAGCGTCGACTATGACCGGATCTTCGAGCGCGCCGCTGAGCGCGGCGTCGTGATCGAGATCAACGGCAGTCCGAAGCGGCTCGACGTCGACTGGCGGCACATCGGCCGCGCGATCGAGCGCGGCGTCGTCTTGAGCATCCACCCCGACGCGCACTCGATCGCCGAGATGTCAAACGTGATCACCGGCACATGGGTCGCGCGCAAAGCAGGATTGACCGCAAAACAGATCTTCAACACGCGGAGCGTTGAAGAAGTGGAGGAGTGGCTGGAGGCTCGAAGAAGCCTGAGGGGCTGAACCGGGGAGACGAAAGACCACCGGCTGAAGCCGGCGCCACGTCGATTGCGGATGCTGCCATGAGCGATGCGTGACGTGGCGCCGGCTTCAGCCGGCGGCTTTTCGTCCCTGGTTCGTCTGGGGGACGAGATCGCTACTTCTTCGCGCCCATCACGACGATCATCATCCGCTGGCTCTGCGGGTCTTTCGCGGTGCCGTAGATGACGGTCTGGCCGACCTTGAGGTTCAAGGTCGTCTTCCAGAGCTGCGTGAGCTGGTCCTTCTGCTTCTTCGAGACGCGAAAGTCAGTCAGGCGCACGGTGCGGCTTGCGGGGTCGTACTCGCCGAACTTGAAGTCGGCGCGGTAGCCGCTCTCGAGCTCGATACTGCCAGGCTCTCCTTCGCGTCCTTCGACATTGGCGATGCCGAGGATCTCGAACGAGTTGAAGCCGAACATCGAGAGGTTGACGGAAACGTCTTTCAGTTCGGCCGGAATCCCTTTCGCTTGTGCCGCATCGACGCGGGTCGCGCTCACGAGCCGAACGCTGAGAAACAGCGGCTGAGGCGGCGTGTCGTACTGCTTGAGCAAATCCGCAATGGCTCGCAGGTTCTCGGCCTTGTCGGTCACGACGAGCGAGTTCGTCCCCGGCTGGAGCGAGACGGAGCCTTCTGCGCTGACGAGAGCCTTGATCAGCGCGGCAGCTTTGTCAGCTTCCTTGTGCTTGAACTGAAACGAGCGAACGGTGAGACTCTTCTCGCCCGCCGCGGCAGCGTCGTCCACGGGATTGGCAACCGCGATGCCGCACATCGCGAGGCTTAGGAACAGCATAAGGAAAATTCGTTTCGTCATAGGTCCGCCGGGAGACTCTCATCGAAGACCATGACGACGGCGACACCCTCTTCACTTCCGGCCGGCATCTCGACGATGGTTGCATTCTCAGATTCGTAGGTTTCGACGATCGGTCTCGTCGTAGCAGCTGTGAGCTTCGCGGCGACAGGACCGGCCGCGGGAGGCAGCGCGACACTCCCGCGCTGATAGTGAAGAAGCGTTCCGGTCATCACGGCCCCGACCAGGGCCGCCGCAAGCGCGAGCTTCCGCGTCGGCGACAGCGCCTGCGCGCCGCTCATCGACTTCTCTGCCGAGCGAAGGCGTACCTCGCGCATGACATCGCCGACGAACGTCTCAACTCCGCCGGGAGGGATCATCTCCGCGCCGCCAAGCGCGCGGAACATCGCATCAGGATCGACCTCGGCTGCAGTCGAAAAACAGGCATCGCACGAACGGAGATGTTCGAGCAGCGCCGGATTCTCACTTCCGGGAGAGAACTGCGCGCGGAAGGCTTCGCAGGTGATCATCGGTTCCTCCAGAGCTGGGCATACTCGGGGTAGCGCTGACGCAACTGCTCCTGCATGACTTTGCGCGCGTTGAAGAGATGGTTGCGGACCGTCGATTCACGGCAGCCGAGGACTTTCGCGATCTCGGCCGACGGAAGGTCGTCCATTTCGCGCATGATGAAGATCGTCTTCTGCTTCGGCGAGAGCGCCGATGAAATGTCGTTGAAGATCGACTCGACTTCCTTCCGCTGCACGATGACGCCCTGCTCGGGATCGGTCGAAGTCTTGACGAGCCGCAGGTTCGAGTTCACAGCGTTGTCACGCGACTGTCGGTTCCGCATGAAGTCGATGGCGACGTTTGTCACCATCCGGTAAAGCCAGGTGTCGAAGGCATACGCCGAGTCGTACTTGCCGAGGTTCTCCCACAGCTTGATGAAGACGAGCTGGGAGATGTCGCGCGCATCTTCAGGGTTGCCGATCACGCGGTAGCAGAGCGCGTAGACCTTCTGCGTTTTCCGCCGCACGAGCGTCTCGAACGCATCGGGATCGCCGCTGCGAATGGTCTCGACGAGTTTCCGATCATCCGGCTCGATTGCAGGGGTTGTCGGCACCATCAGACGGAGTTCCGCGCCCATTGTGCTCGTAGTTACGGGCGCAGCCGGGAAAACGTTTAGTCCGGCAAGTCATTCCGGGCGCCCCGTCCTGCTAGAATCGTTTCCACATGCGAGTGTTGGTTGTCGGCCAGGGTGGCCGCGAACACGCGATCTGCTGGAAGCTCAAGCAATCCCCTCAGGTCAAGGAAGTCTACGCGGCCCCGGGCAACGCCGGCATGGCCGACGTCGCGGACTGCGTACCGATCGGGGTTGCCGACATCATCGAGCTGGCCGATTTTGCCGAGAAGCTGAAGATGGACCTGACAATCGTCGGTCCCGAACTTCCGCTCACGCTCGGCATCGTCGACGAGTTTCAGAAGCGCGGGCTGCCGATTTTTGGCCCGACGCGCCTGGCAGCCGAGCTCGAAGGGTCGAAAGTCTTCTCCAAAGAGTTCATGCGCAAGTACGACATCCCGACGCCCGAGGCGACAGCCTGCGGATCGGTCGATGAAGCGCGCGACGCGCTGAAGAAAAGCAAGTACCCGGCAGTAGTCAAGATCGACGGACTTGCCGCGGGTAAGGGCGTCGTCATCGTCAACTCCAAGAAGGAAGCGGATGAGTATCTGACTCTCGTCTTCGAGGAGAAGCGCTTCGGTAACGCGGCGAATCGAATCCTCGTCGAGGAGTACCTCACCGGCGAAGAAGTGTCGTTCATGGTCCTCACCGACGGGAAAAAACTCGTCCCCCTCGCCCCCGCGAAGGATTACAAGAAGGCGCTCGACGGCGAGAAGGGGCCGAACACCGGCGGCATGGGGTCGCATTCGCCGGCAGTCGTGCTCAACGGCGAGACCGCCGCCGAGGTGATGCGGAAGATCATGATCCCGACGATCCAGGGGATGGAGGCAGAAGGGCGTCCGTTTTCGGGTGTGCTGTACGCCGGCCTGATGCTGACGGCGGACGGCCCGAAGGTGCTCGAGTACAACTGTCGCTTCGGCGATCCGGAGACGCAGGTGCAGATGATGCGGCTCGACGACGATCTCGCGGAAGTGCTGCTGCGCGTCGCTCGCGGAAACCTCGGCGACACGAAGCTGACATGGAAGAAGGAAGCGGCGGCGTGCGTCGTCGTCGCGGTCGACGGCTATCCGAATGACTTCCCGAAGGGGCAGGAAGTCATCATCGACCCGATCGCCGATCCCGCGGTTGTCATCTTCCACGCCGGGGTCATCAGAAAGGGCGACAAGCTGGTGAATATGGCCGGGCGTGTCGCGAACGTCTGCGCCTCTGCCGGAACCCTCTCCGAAGCGCTGCGGAAAGTCTACGAAGCCGTCCCGAAAGTACGATTCGAAGGCGCGCGCTACCGCCGCGACATCGGATATCGTGCGCTCAAGCAGCTCGCTGCGAAGTAGCGTTCTCCGTACAGGAGCTTCGATTGGCAACGACGAAACCGTGGGTTTGCATCGTCATGGGCAGCGACTCCGATGCGGAGGTCATGTCGCAGGCGTGTGCGGCGCTCGATGAGCTCGGCGTGAAGTATCAGATGGTCGTCGCATCGGCGCACCGGAGCCCCGAGCGGACGCGCGAGGTAGTGACCTCGAGCGAGCGTGAGGGCGCCGCGGTCTTCATCGCCGGAGCAGGGATGGCGGCGCATCTGCCGGGAGTGGTTGCGTCGCTGACTGCGCGTCCTGTGATCGGTGTGCCACTCGCCGGGGGCGCGCTGCAGGGTGTCGACGCTCTCTATGCGATCGTCCAGATGCCGCCTGGAATCCCGGTCGCGACGGTTGCGATCGGCGGTGCGCGCAACGCAGGAATCCTCGCCGCGCAGATTCTCGCAACCGGTGACGCGGACCTCGCCACTCGACTGCGCGAGGATCGGATCGCGATGGCAGCCGCTGTCGCGCAAAAATCGAAGAAAGTCGAGAAGTCGACGCGTTGACAGGGCCTATGGGCCGCGATCATCACAATCACGCTCACCGGTCGCGCAACGAGACCATCTCGCGCAAGCTGATGATCTCGGCGGCGGCGACGGTTGCGTTCGTCGTCGTACAGATCGTCGCCGGGTTCGCGTCGAACTCCCTCGCGCTCCTCGGCGACGCCCTGCATAACTTCACCGACAGCCTCGCGCTCTTTCTGGCGCTCGCGGCAGTCAGGCTCGAACGCCGGCCGCCGACCGGCGCCAAGTCGTACGGTTACCACCGAGCCGGGATCCTCGCGGCGTTCATCAATGCCGCGACGCTCGTGGCGCTGACAATCTTCATCTTCATCGAGGCGCTCGACCGTTTCCGGCACCCGACTCCGGTCAACGAGACGACGATGATCGTGACGGCGATTCTCGGCATCGCGCTCAACGCGATGATCACGTTTTCACTCCGGCGCGAGGGGAAGGACGACGTGAATGTCCGCAGCGCGGTCGTTCACATGATGGGCGACACGATCTCGTCGATCGGGATCATCATCGCCGCCGTTCTGATCCGCCTCACGGGAACGAACGAATGGGATGCGGCCGTGACCCTGCTGATCGGCGTGCTTATTCTGTGGAGCAGTTGGGGAATCCTTCGCGAGAGCGTGAACCTGCTGCTCGAGGGCACGCCGAGCGGGATCAATCCCGATTCAGTGGCCAGTTCGCTCGCGGCCGTCGATGGCGTGTTCGGGGTCCATCATCTTCACATCTGGGCGCTCGGCCCGTCGCTGCCGGCCCTGTCGTGTCACCTCATGGTCGGCGACGTCCCGGTCAAGAGCACCTCCCGGCTGCTCGAGGAGGTCAACGCGATGCTGGCGCGCGATTACCGGATCGCCCACACGACTGTCCAGCTCGAGTTCGCCAACTGCGCAGCGGACGACCCCTACTGCCTTCCGTACACGAATTAGCTGACGCGACGTAAACATCCCATTCAACGTTCCCGTCTCTTGGTCGTAACCCATTACGAAGGAGACAAGGAACATGAAACGACGTGCACTTCTCATCATCACAATTCTGGCAATCACACTGACGGCCGTTCCGTTCGTCTATGGCGGCGGACGCGGACATCGCGGCGCGGGGATGGGCGGCAACGGTTTCGGCCATGGCGGTTTCGGCGCTCTCGCGATGCTCGGCCACGCCAAGGAGAAGCTGGGACTGACGGACCAGCAGGCCGACGAGATCAAAGCGATCTTCCAGTCGACCCGCGAGGAGAACAAGCAGTATCACGAGCAGCTCCGCGACGGACTCGCGGGTGTCACGTCGACCCTGCTTCAAGACCCAAGCAACGTCGCCGCCGCCCAGGCTCTGCTCGACCAGCAGGCGTCCGCCGAGCGCGCGATGAAGTCGAACATGCTGAACGCGGCGTCGAAGGCGCTCAACGTCCTGACTGCCGAGCAGCGGACCAAGCTCGCAGACCTCATCGCCGAGCACAAAGCAAAGCGCGAACAGCGCAAGCGCGGATGAGTGGTGGGATGATTCGCGGAGGGCAGGCAACATTGCCTGTCCTCCAATCTTTGTGTGACTTCATTCGAGGAAGATCCGATCGAGCGGCGCGCCATCGCAGCCGTCAAGGCCGGCGACGCGGGCTCGTACGAGTATCTGATGTCGAAATACTCGAAGCGGGTACTCTCGATTGCATGGGGAATCGTCCGGAACGCGCATGACGCGGACGATCTTGCGCAGGAGGCATTCGTGAAAGGGTTTCAGTCGATCGGAAGATTCGAGACGGGGCAGCCATTCGGCCCGTGGATCTTCCGGATCGTCACGAACCTCTCGCTCGACGTGATGAAGCATCGGTCGCGCGTTCACCATGAAGAGTTGACCGAGGATCGCCCCGGACCGCGCCGCGATGACGCAGATGTCCCTGCGATCTCGGACGAGATCGGGAGGAGAATCGATGCAGCAATCGAATCTCTGCCAGAGATGCAGCAGGTCGTAGCGCGACTTCATCTGGTCGAACAGTTCGAACAGAGCGAGATTGCGGCGATGATGTCATTGAGCGAAGGGACTGTGCGGTCGCACCTGTCCCTTGCGCGCAAGAAGCTGAGAGAGCAGTTGGCGGACCTGTACGGAGCAGGAAATGAGTGACGATAGATTCTTCGAACGCCTGCGCGCCGATGCGAGCGGCCTCCGGTACGAGCCGGACAGCGTGACGCTTTCGCGTCTTGCGGCGAAGGTCCGCGCACGGATCGCGCAGCCGACCGTGGCGCAGCTCCTGGCCTTGTGGTTCCGTCCGCTCGCCGCCTCGCTCGCCGCCATCGCGCTTGCCGCAGCGATCGGCCTCACCACGCTCCAGACCGATGACCTCACCGATCTGAGCGCCGAGCCGATCGAGATCTCGATGGCGGGGGGCGATTTCAGTGTCGGCGATTGATCCGCAGCCGGTTCACGCCGGCAGACCCAAGCTTCTCGCGGCGATCGTCCTGCTCGCGACACTCGTCGCAGGCGTGCTCCTCGGGATTGTGGTCGATCGAGCCCTTCTGCGCCGGGGACCGCATCGGCTGCCGCCGCGCGCGGTGGACTTTCTCGTGTCGCGCCTCGACGAGAAGCTCGATCTCTCGACGCAGCAGGAACAGCAGATCCGCGAGATCATCAAGAAGCGGCACAGCCGGATGGAAGTCATGTGGTCCGACGCGCACCGCGAGATCGAGCAGGCGAATCGCGAGATCGAATCCGTGCTCACACCGGAGCAGCGCACTGAGTTTCAGAAACTCAGAATGCGCATGATGTCCAAAAGACACCGGCTCTAGCGGCGCGCGAAGCCGTGCGCTGCGTGATAACCAAGAAGGAACGAAAAGCCGCCGGCTGAAGCCGGCGCCACGTCATGCATGGCTCG
>JAENWF010000016.1 GCA_016650215.1 Thermoanaerobaculia bacterium | reverse complement strand
GCGCCTGCTTCGCGCAGCCGATGTTGCGCGTGCCGAGCTTCAGCCGCCCGATGTTGAGAACGTTGAACGCGACCTTGTGCCCTTCGCCGATCCTGCCGAGGACGTTTTCGACCGGGACGCGCACGTTCTCGAGGATCAATGTGGTCGTCGACGAGCCATCGAGTCCGAGCTTCGGCTCCTCACGGCCGCTGACGACGCCCATTCCCCGCTCGACCAGAAACGCGGTGAACTTCTCGCCGTCGACTTTCGCGAAGATCGTGAAAAGATCGGCGAAGCCGCCGTTCGTGATCCACATCTTCTGGCCGTTGAGAAGGTAGTGGCGGCCGTCCTCGGTCAGCGTGGCGCGCGTGCGCGCCGCAAGAGCATCCGATCCCGAGCCTGCCTCCGTCAGTGCGAACGCGCCGATCCATTCGCCGCTGGCCAGCCGGGGGAGGTAGCGCTCCTTCTGATCTTTCGTTCCGAAGTAGACGAGCGGCAGCGTTCCGATGGCGGTGTGCGCGCCCAGCGATCCGGCGAACGACGGCATGATGCCGATCTTCTCGCCGACGTACGCCGAGCTGACCTTGTCCAACCCCAGGCCTCCGTATGCCTCGGGGATGTCGATGCGCAGGAGATCGAGCTCCGCCGCTTTCCGCAGCAGCTCGCGCGTGAGCGCCCAGTCTTTCCCGTAGATCTGCTCCGCGCGCGGAAGCACCTCGGTGCGCATGAAGTCCTCGGCGATGCGCCCGAACATCTGCTGCGCGGGTGAGAGATCTTCGCGCGTGAAGATTTCTTCTGTTGACTCTGTGGTTGCAGCTTCCATATGCTTACCTACCGATCGGTCGGTAGGATACAAGATGTCAGTGAAACGCGAGCGCAGTTCCGTGCCTGGCGACGGCAGAGCCTCCGAAGTGTTTCGGACAGCGGCACAGGTCATTCTGCAGAAGGGCTACGACGCCACATCGGTCAGCGACATCGCCCGCGCTCTGGGCATTACGAAGGCGGGCCTGTACCACTACATCCATGGCAAGACCCAGCTCCTCTTCGACATCATGCAGTACGGTCTCGACGAGCTGGATCACGAGGTCGTGGAGCCGGCGAAGAAGATCGCGGACGCCGAAGAGCGCCTGCGCTTCATGATCGGGATGCACGCGCGGATCGTTACGCGTGGGCATGGAGCGGTGACGATCCTCGTCGACGAGGCGCGCGCGCTCACCGCGGCACAGAACCGCGTGATCACGAGGCGCAAACGCGACTACCTCGATTTCCTCCGCGCCACGCTGAAGGCCCTCAAGACTGAGGGAAAGCTCCGCGACGTCAACATCACCGTTGCCGCCTTCGGCATCCTCGGCACGATCAACTGGCTGTCGCGCTGGTATCAGCCCGACGGTGCTCTCGATGAAAGCCAGATCGCCGGAGAGATCGGCGACATCGCACTGAACGGGTTGACACGGCCGAAGAGGCGAGGACTTCGCGCGATATGAACATCCTCGTCTGCATGAAACAGATCCTCGATCCGGAAGTCCCGGCCCGCGACTTTCGCGTCGACGCGCTGCACAAGGAAGCGGAGCGCGGATCTGCGAACCTGGTCACGAACATTTTCTGCGAGAACGCGCTCGAGACGGCGCTGCAGTTTCGCGAGCGCGCCGGCGACGTGAAGATCACGGTGCTCTCGTTCGGCGCTCCGAGCGCGGAAGACTCGCTGCGGAAAGCGCTGGCGATGAAGGCGGATGCCGCGGCGCTGGTGATCAATGAAGGCAATCCTCATCCCGATCCGCTGACGGTCGCGCAGGTGCTCGCGGCGGCTGCGAAGAGACTGGGCAGCTTCGATCTCATTCTCGTCGGACGCGAGTCGGGCGACTGGGGTGCCGGTCAGACCGGCGGCCTGCTCGCCGAAGAGCTGGGATGGCCGTGCCTGTCGTTCGTCGACTCGATCGAGAGCGCGGGCGGCAAAGTGCGCGTGAAGCGCCAGACGGAGTCGGGATTTGAGATCGTTGAAGCGGAACCGCCCGTCGTGCTGACGATCACGAACGACGAGCACAACGTACCGCGCATCCCGAAAGTGCGCGACGTGATGATGGCGCACCGCCAGCCGCTCACAACGTTCAATACCGCCGATCTGGGCGTCGATGTCAGCAGCCGTTACTACGAGGTCGCGCAGCTCTCGATCCCGCAGAAGGAATCGCACTGCGAGTTCGTGCCCGGCGACACGCTCGATCAGAAAGTCGACGCGCTCGCCCGCCGGCTGCTGGAGGTGACGGCCGCGCTATGAGCAACGACGTCGTCATCGTGGTTTTCTCGAGCGACCGCGCGGCGGAGGGACTGGCCGGCGCAGGAGAACGTCTGGCCAGCGCGATGGGAGGTCGTGTTTTCGAAATCGCCATCGATCCCGCGGAGTACCAGATCGAAGAATGTCTCACTGCCCTGACGGAAACCTGCCGCGAGCTGAATCCGCGCGCGATCCTGCTTTCGAACGATACGTACAGCCAGGAAATCGCTCCGCGACTCGCTCATCGTCTTGGGGGCAGCGCCGTCGGCGATGGCGTCGCCATCACCGCGGAACTTCGCGTCACGCGACAGGTCTACGGCGGCAAAGCTCAGGCGGTGATTCAGCTGAAGCGGACGCCGGCGGTGGTGTGGCTGCGGGCAAGATCGTTTGCTCCGGCAAGTGGAGGACAGGCGCCCTCGCCTGTCCGGACAGGCGGGGCGCCTGTCCTCCACGCACAAACACGCATCGTTGAGCGCAGGCGCGAGACGCAGGGCGAAGCCCGCCTTGAAGATGCGCGCGTGATCGTCTCCGGCGGCCGCGGCATCGGCGGGCCGGAAGGTTTCAGCGGCGAGCTGCAGCCGCTGGCCCGACTTCTCGGCGCGCAGATGGCTGCGTCGCGCGCGGCGTGCGATGCGGGCTGGGTTCCGCTGACGTGGCAGGTCGGACAGACCGGAAAGAAAGTCGCGCCCGATCTCTACCTCGCGATCGGAATCACGGGCGCCAGCCAGCACATGGCCGGGATCTCCGAGGCGAAACAGATTGCGGCGATCAACATCGATCGCGATGCGCCGATCTTCAAGCACTGCCGGTTCGGAATCGTCGAGGACTACAGAAAGGTCGTGCCGCTGCTTCGTCAGAAGCTGTCGGCCATTCAGCGATGAGCACCGCACAGGCAACGCGGCCGATCTACTGGAACATCTCCCACATCTGGGCGATGTACGCGTTGCTCGTGCCGGTGATCGGGGCCGGCTTCTACGGCGTCTATCGGCATGTTCAACGCTGGCGCCGCGGCAGGCCGCTGGCGCGCTTCGATCGGCCGGCCGACCGCCTGCGGCTCGTGATCAGGCACGCTCTCGAGCAGCGCCGGACGGCGCGCGAGCGCTACACCGGTCTCTTTCATCGTTTCATCACCTACGGATTCATCGTTCTGACGATCGCGACGATCCTGGTCGGCTTCGACGCCGACTTCGGCACGACCATTCTGCGCGGCTGGTTCTATCTCTACTTTCAGTCGTTCACCGTCGACGTGTTCGGAGCGCTGGTGATGATTGGAATCGTCATGGCCGCGATCCGGCGATACGGCCGGCGGCCGGCGAAGCTCGTCTACACCGACGAAGCGGCGTGGATTCTCGCCGCGATCTTCGTGATCACAGGAACCGGTTTCCTCATTGAGGGCTGGCGGATCGCCGCAACAAACGATCCGTGGAGTCTCTGGTCGCCGTTCGGCAACCTCGTCGCGCAACTGTCGCGCACGGTGATGGCCGAGTCGACGCTGCAGACTGCGCATCGAGCGACGTGGTGGTTCCACCTCGCCGTGAGCTTCGCGTTCCTGGCCTGGATCCCGTACACGAAGATGATGCACGTCCTCACCGCGCCGTTGAACATCTACACGGCGAACCTCGATCCGATCGGTGCGTCTCTGAAGAGCGTCGACTTCGAAAAGGCCGGGCCGCTCGGGGTGAACTCGCTCGACGCGTTCACTTGGAAGGATCTTCTCGATCTCGATTCCTGCACCGAGTGCGGACGCTGCAACGATGTCTGTCCGGCACATGCCGTCGGCAAGTCGCTTTCTCCCCGCGACATCATTCTTCAACTGCGCGACTTTCCAGACGGAGGCCCGATCATCGGCGCCGTTCCCGCCACTGCACCCGAACAACTCTGGGAGTGCACGACGTGCGCGGCGTGCGTGGAAGCGTGTCCCGTCTTCATCGAGCAGATGCCGAAGATCGTCGACATGCGCCGCCACCTGGTGATGGAGGAGGCGGAGTTTCCTGACTCGATGAAGGCGGCGATCCTCTCGCTCGAGAAACGCGGACATCCGTTCACCGGCACGCAGGCCACGCGGCTCGACTGGGCGGAAGGTCTCAACGTCCGGCACATCAGCGAGGCGCGGGATGCCGAGGTGTTGTTGTGGGTCGGATGTGGCGGGGCGCTGATCGAGCGGAATCAGAGAGTCATCCGTGCCATCGCGCAGTTGCTGCAGATGGCCGGCGTCCGATTCGCGGTGCTCGGGCGCGAAGAGAAATGCTCCGGCGATCCCGCGCGGCGCATCGGGAACGAGTTCCTGTTCGAGATGCTCGCGAAGGAGAACATCGCGAACCTCAATAAGTATCAGGTTCGAAAAATCGTCACGCCCTGCCCGCATTGCTTCAACACATTCAAGAACGAGTATCCGCAATACGGTGGCATGTTCGCGGTCTATCACCACAGCGAATTTCTTTCGGATCTCGTCGCCCAGGGGAAGATCGACGTCCCGTCCGATGCAAGGCAGAGTGTGACGTTCCACGATCCCTGCTACCTCGGTCGCCAGAATGGCGTGTACGAGGCACCGCGCAGTCTGCTCGGCGCAACCGTGCCGATCGAGATGCCACGCAATCGGAACGAGAGCTTCTGCTGCGGCGGTGGCGGCGGCTTGAGTTTCGTCGACGAGCCCGCGGACAAACGCGTGAATCAGGAGCGCGCGCGCGAGGCGCTCGAGACCGGAGCCGAAGTGCTCGCGGTGGGCTGCCCGTTCTGCATGACGATGATGCAGGACGGGATCAACGCGCGAAAAGGCGCGCGCGAGATGCGAGTGATGGATATTGCGGAAGTGCTGCTGGAGGCTGTCATTCCGAGCGGGGTCACTGCACGATGAGAGGTGTCATGGCGACGGAGAACTGAACCAATGGACCTGAATCTCACACCCTCCGAACAGAAATTCCGCGACGACTTCCGCGCGTGGCTGAAGCCCAATGTGCCGGCGTTGTGGGTGGGTGCGGTCACTTCTGAGAATCGAGACGATCACAACGCGTATCTGCGGAAGTGGCAGCGGACGTTGTTCGAAGGCGGGTGGGCGGGGATCTCATGGCCGAAACAGTACGGTGGCCGCGGCGCGACGCTGATGGAGCAGGCCATTTTCCAGGAAGACCTCGCGCTCGCGGATGCGCCGCATCTCATCGGCACGATCGGGCTGTCGCTCGTCGGCCCGACGATCATCGCGCTCGGAACCGAAGAGCAGAAGCGGCGCTATCTGCCGCCGATTCTCGCGGGTGACGAGATCTGGTGTCAGGGATTCTCGGAGCCGAACGCCGGAAGCGATCTCGCGTCGGTCGGCTCGAAAGCGATCCGCGACGGCGAGGATTTCATCGTCAACGGTCAGAAGATCTGGACGAGCTTCGCGCAGATGGCCGACTTCTGCCTGTCGCTCGTGCGCACCGACTTCGAGTCGCCGAAGCACAAGGGCATCACATGCCTGCTCGTCGACATGCGCACGCCGGGGATCTCGGTGCGTCCGCTGCGTCAGATGTCGGGCGACTCCGGCTTCAACGAAGTCTTCTTCTCGAACGTTCGCGTTCCGCTGACCCAGGTTCTCGGCCAGGTCAACAGCGGCTGGTCGACCGCAATGACCGCCCTCATGAACGAGCGCGCGAACCTCGGCACCGGGATTCAGGTGCTGTTCAAGCGAAATCTCAGTGCGCTGATCGCACGGTCGCGCACCGTCGATCGCAACGGACAACCCGCAAGCAGCGATCCCGTCGTGCGACAGAAGCTTGCGCAGGCGTATCTCGAGCTCGAGATCCTGCGCCTCAACACGAATCGCGCGCTGACGTCGCTGTCGAAGAGCGGGACTCCGGGCGCAGAAGGCTCGATCCAGAAGTTGTACTGGAGCGAGATGAATCAGAGGACGCAACAGATCGCCCAGGAGATCCTCGGTCCCTACGGTCAGCTCTCCGATTTCGACAACGGAAGCTGGCAGTACGGATATCTGCGCACGCGGGGCAACACCATCGAGGCGGGAACGAGCGAGATCCAGCGAAACATCATCGCGGAGAGAGTGCTTGGATTACCGAAGAGCTACTGATCATGTCATTCCGACATCGAGAGCCTTCTCCCCGCGGCGCGGGGAGAAGGTGGCCGAAGGCCGGATGAGGGGCGCAACAAAGGAAACTCATGGACTTTGATCTCAACAAGATGCAGAGGCTCCTCAAGGAAACGGCCCGCCAGTTTCTATCGCGCCAGTGCAAGCCGGAGCGCGTGCGCCGGTTGATGGAGACCGACACCGCGTATGACGCGGCGCTGTGGCAGGCCATCGCGGATCAGGGCTGGACCGGATTGATCGTGCCTGAATCGCACGGCGGCCTCGGCGCCGGCATCGTCGAGCTGGCCGTTGTTGCGGAGGAGATGGGCCGCGCCTGTGTGCCGGGACCGTTCCTGTCGACGATCTTCGCGACAGCGCTGCAGCCGCAGCATCTCGAGAAGATCGCAGCCGGTGAGATCAAAGCGACCGTCGCGATTCTCGAGCAGACGGCGAACTGGGATCTGGAATCGATCCGACTCAAACCCTCACGCGACGGTGAGGCTTTTTTGTTGTCGGGCACGAAGCTGTTCGTCCCCGACGCGGACGTGGCCGACGTGTTGTTCTGTGTCGCGCGCTCGGCCGACGGTCTTGTGGTTGTGGCCGTCGAGCGCGGCGCGGCGGGCTTGACGATCGATCCGATGCGCTCGATGGACGAGACGCGAAAGCTGTATCGGGTCACCTTCGATGGTGTGCGCGGTGAGGCGCTGCGCAACGCCGACATCGTTTCCGCAATGAACGTCGCCACCGTCGCGCTGTGCGCGGAGATGGTCGGCGGGATGCAGTGGATCCTCGACGCGACGGTCGAATACGCAAAGACGCGGCAGCAGTTCGGACGGCCCATCGGATCGTTCCAGGCGGTGCAGCACCAGTGCGCCGACATGGTTCTGTTGACGGAGAGTGCGCGTTCGGCGACGTACTACGCGGCGTGGGCGCTGACGCAGAACGCTCCGGGGGCGCAGCTGGCGGTGTCCGTCGCGAAGTCGTACTGCTCCGACGCTTATCGCGAAGTCGCGAATCGCGGCATCCAGTTGCACGGAGGCATCGGCTTCACGTGGGAGCACGACCTCCAGCTCTATTACAAACGCGCGAAATCGTCCGAGACATTGTTTGGAGACTCGACGTTCCACCGGGAACGAATCGCATCTTTCGTCGTCGATGAATCGCCGCCTGCGGCCGGCCAGCTCACGAACGAGCGGGCAGCAGTGGCGGCAAGATGAATTCCAATTGAAGGAGGCACAGATGGCGCCCAAGTTCAGGGTAGTACTCGCAGTTCTTCTCCTCGTCGCAGCGCCCATGGTTGTGTTCGCCCAGGCGCGTCTCACAGCCGCGGACATCGAGGGCACGATTTCGGATGAATCGGGCGCTGTTTTGCCCGGCGTCACGGTGACGGCCACGAACAACGCGACCAACCAGTCGCGCACGTCCGTGACCGGCAAGGACGGCCGGTACTATATCGGCGCGATCCAGCCCGGGACGTACACGATGCAGGCCGAGCTGGCGGGATTTGCGCCGCAGCAGCGCAAGGACGTCCGGTTGGTGATCGGTCAGCTCGCCGACATCCACTTCACGCTGCGTCCGGGCACCAGCGAGGCGATC
>JAENWF010000015.1 GCA_016650215.1 Thermoanaerobaculia bacterium | reverse complement strand
TGGTGCAGTACGGCCTGCTGCTGTCGATCAACGGAGTGATGATCGTTCTCTTCGAGCTGGCGATTACGCAGTGGACGCAGCGCTTCGATCCTCAACGGATGATCGCCATCGGCTACGCGCTCTCGGCGATCGGCTTCGCGATCACAGGTCTCATGACATCGCTCGCCGGACTCGCACTTACGGTGGTGATCTGGACCATCGGCGAGATGATTTACGCGCCCGTCACCGGCGCATACGTGACGAACCTCGCTCCTGAGCGTTACCGCGGCCGCTATCACGGGATGTGGGTGATGATGTGGTCCCTCGGCATGCTGGTCGGCCCGGCCCTCGGCGCGTTCATGTTCGAGCGAAACCCCGCGCTCCTCTGGATCGCATGCGGCGTAGTCGGAACACTCGGCGCAAGCATCGCGCTGATCAAACCGCGAGGGTGAACCCTGAGCTCAAGAATGGCGACCTCGGAGGGGTAAAGGCGGTTCTGTGTGGCGCCGTCGACCCGCGGCGGCGCTCCGCGGCCGTCGGGAACATGGATCGCCAACTCACAGGGCGCCGCCGCGGGTCGGCGGCGCCACACAGAACCGCCATTTTTCGCTTCGCTCAGGATTGAATCAGGTTCAGCCACTTTTTCGGCGATGTGTCGTGGCCGGGAAAGACCTTCTGAAGCGACGGGACGCCCATCTGCGTGGTGAGCAGTTCCGCGAAAACGTCGCGAAAATCTGTCGTGACCGCGAGATCGCGATTCTCGAAGAGCTGTCCTGCGGCGAGTCCGGGCCACTTGCCGAAGACCTTTCCTCCGCGAATCCCGCCGCCGAGGGCGAGCATCACGGTGGCGTGGCCATGATCGGTGCCGCGATTGCCGTTCTCCCGAACGGTCCGTCCGAATTCCGACATTGTGACGAGCACGACGTCGCTCATGCGCGATCCGAGGTCTTTCGCGAACGCTGCGATCGCCTCGGCAAAGTTGCGGAGGTTGTTCGCAAGCTGCCCTTCGCTTCCTCCCTGTGCCGCGTGCGTGTCCCATCCGCTGACATCGGTAAACGCCACTTCGAGACCGACATCGGAGCGGATCAGCTGCGCGATCTGGCGCAACGAGTCGCCGAGCGGCCCGCGCGGATAGCGCGCGCCATTCTGCGGCTCGAGCTTCGACGGCGCGGCTTTCGCGAGAATCGCGGAAGCCTGAAACGAGTCCCTGGCCGTGCCGCGAAGCGCATCAGTCACCGAGTCGGCGTACATCTCTTCGAATGACTTCGCCTCCGTGCCCTGCACGCCGAAGCGGGAGATGTCGCTCATCGCGAGCGCCCCGCCGGAGCCTGCGAGAATGCGCGGCATCGCGCTGGAGAGCGCCACGGCGCGCAGCGGCGACGCGGCCTTCTGCTGCGCGAGTGCGCGTGAGAGAAATCCGTCGCGCGTCGATTTCACACCCGGCGTTCCGCTCTCCATGAAGTCCTGCGCGTCGAAGTGCGAGCGCGTCGAGATCGGATTGCCGGCTGCGTGAATGAACGCGGCGGAGCGGTCCTTGTAGAACGGCATCAGCGGTTCGAGCGCCGGATGCGCGCCGAAGAATCCGTCGAGGTCAATCGCGCCGCCGGTTTTGCCCGGTTGCGGAATCGCGATGATGCGGCGCGCGCCGTAGTAGGCCTGCTCGCCGTACGGCACGATCATGTTCAGCCCGTCCACTGCGCCGCGCTGGAAAACGGCGACGAGAACTCTCTTTCCTCGCGTCGTTCCCGCCTCCGCCATCCGGACGAACACGCCGGGCGCGATCGCCGTGCCGAAGAGCGCGAGACCGGACGACTTGAGAAACACTCTGCGGTCGATCATTGGCGTTGAAACTCCGGCGATCCGAGCGCGAGGGACGACGCATTTTTCATCCCGACGACGATGCCCGGCATCTTGTTTCCGGCGAGCGCGATCGCGAAATTGATGCGATTGAGAATCGCGCCGCTGTTCACCCATGCCTCCGCCTCTTCGGCGTAACCGGTCGGCGGCTGCGAGAAGTAAAGCGGCTGCCCCATCTTCTGCAACTCGCGCGCGAGTGGCAGCGGATTGTTGATCTTTCCGTTGACCGCGCGGACTGCGGAGATTGCGTATTCGAAGGGCGACTTCACCTTCGCGGCGTAGTACTTCGGGTCGTTGAACTCGGGACTCGTGACGACGGCGCGCACCGTTTCTCGCAGATCGCCTTTCGTATCGAGGAAGCGCTTCGCGACGCGGTCGACGAGCGCCTTCGGAGGTTCGTCGGCGACGAAGCGCTGCGCGAGCTTGTACGCGATGTGTCTCGCGGTCGCAGGATGGCTCGCGAGAATGCGGATCATCCGCTCGCCTTCGTCCATTCCGCCACCGGCTGCGATCTTCGTACCGAGGACGACCTTCGCGTCACGGTCGTGCTGCATGCGGCGGAAGACGAAGCCGCTTCCCTCTTTCGGACGATTGATGCTCCATCCGGTGAGTACGCGCGCGAGCTCGGTGACGTCTTTCTGCGTGTAGCCCGCATCGACGCCGAGCGTATGGAGCTCCATGATCTCGCGCGCATAGTTCTCGTTGATGCCGCCCTTTCGCGAGCGCGCGTTGTCGAGATAGAAGAGCATCGCTGGCGACTTCGCGGTCGCAATCAGGAGATCATCGAAACGGCCCCACATGTTCGGGCGGATGACATCGCGCTCGTAGCTGGTGAGCAGAAAGCGATCGACGCTCTTCCCGGCGAAGACGTTGAAGTGGTTGAGCCAGAAGTCGGCCATGACTTCGTTGAGCTGCCGCTCGGAGTCGGCCGCACGGAGGATGCGCTGCGCCGAGAGCTCTGCGATGAGTTTCTGCGCTTCCTTGCGAAGCGGGCGCATCTCGCTTTCGGTTTCACTATTCTGCGCATTCTTCTTCGCATTCTTTCGCGCCTCGACGATCGGCTCGTAGTAGCGCTCCACGATCTCCTCCGGGTCCATGGTCAGAGTCGCGTATTGCGCGAGCCGCGCTTCGAGAGCTGAGTCGCCGATCGTCTCAGGACGAAGCTGCTGCTCGATCCAGCGATCGATGCCGGTGTCCGTCAACCGTTCGACATCAGCAGGCCGCGCCCCGAATGCAAGGCGATTGAGAACGTGCGCCGCACGATCGCGCGTATTCGTCTGTGCGCCCGCGCTCGCGGCAAGGAAGAGCGAGAGGGCAATGGCGATCAGTTTCATGTGATTTGGACGGGAGGACGGCGCCACACAGAATCGCAACTCCTCGCTTCACTCGTCACCCCCCACCCCCGGCACGAGCCATCGCCTGCCGCCCGACTCCACGACTGCCGCGTCGAAGCCGAACAGTTCGCGGATGACTTCCGCGCGCATGAGATCGGCGGATGGGAGGTCCGCGGCGAGTGCGCCGTCGCGCATGACGAGGACGCGGTCGCTGAAGGCGGAGGCCCAGTTGAGGTCGTGCGAGGCAAAGAGGATCGTGGCACCGGTCGCGTCAACGACCTCGCGCATGAGACGCGAGAACTGCTGCACGTGCGCAATATCGAGCGCGGCGAGGGGCTCATCGAGAAGAATCAGCTTTGGTTTTCCCGCGAGCACGCGTGCGAGAAAAACGCGTTTTCGTTCTCCGCCGCTCATCTCATCGAGATAACGGCCCTCGAGGTGTGCCGCATCACACGTCGTGAGCGCTTCGCGCGCAATGGCAAAGTCGGCATCGTCTTCCCAGGCGAACCTGTGAAGAAACGGCGCACGTCCGGACGCGACGACGTCGAGCGCGCGCATCGGAAACGCCGACTCCGGCTCCTGCGGCAGATATCCGACGCGCCGTGCGTACTCGCGCGGAGCCCATGACGCGAGCGCCCGCTCTTCGAATCGAACCTCACCGGCCGACGGCGCGATCACGCGCGCGATGAGCTTCAACAGCGTCGATTTTCCCGATCCGTTAGGACCGGTCACCGCGACGAGCTGGCCGGCATCCACCGTCAGATCGATGGCGCGCAGCGCCGGCTGCTCTCCATACTGATAGCTCGCGCCGCGGACTTCGAGCATCACGCCGCCCTCCGCAGCAGCGAGATGAAGAACGGAACGCCGAGGAGCGCGGTGAACGCGCCGATTGGCAGCTCGCTGTTGGCGACGATCGAGCGGGAGAGCAGATCCGCGAGAACGAGCAGGATCGCGCCGCCGATTGCCGACAGAGGTAGCGTGAAGCGAAAATCGCGGCGCCACGCGAGCCGGATCAGATGCGGCACGAGCAATCCAACGAAGCCGATGATCCCGCTCACGGCGACCGCGGCTCCCGTAACGATCGACGCGCACGCGAAGCCGACGAGCTTCACGCGCTCGACTTCGACGCCGCGCGATCGCGCATCCTCCTCGCCGAAGGCGAGCATTCGCAGATCTCCCGCGAACCAGACGAGCGCCGCAAACGCCGGCACGAGCAGCACCCCGAGAATCACCGCCTCGGTCCACGACGCCGCAAAAAGCGACCCCATCATCCACCGCAGCGCCGCGGTCAGATCGCTCTGCCTCGACAGCGAGAACGAGATGAGGATGATCGCGCTGAAGAACGCGTTGAGCACGAGGCCGGATAACAGCAGCCGCGTCGGATCGGTGTGATCGCGTCGCCGCGCGAGAACGAAGACCGCAAGTGTCGAAAGACACGCTCCCGCGAACGCGACTGCCGGCACGATGCCCGGCACGCGCTGCGCGAGACCGAATGCGGTCGCGAGCGCGGCGGCGCATGCTGCGCCACCGGAGACTCCGAGGATGAACGGATCGGCAAGGGGATTCCGGAGCAGTGTCTGGAACGTGGCGCCGGCGATCGCGAGCGCGGCACCGACGAGGGCCGCAACAACCACGCGCGGCAGGCGGATCCGCATCAGGATGGCGCGCGAGGTCTCATCACCGCGGAGAATGTCACTCCAGGAGAGCGGCGTCGCTCCGAACGAGACGCCGAGCGCGAGCGCGATCAGAAGGATCGCGCCCAGCAGAAGCGCCGCGCGGCTCAGTCTCGTTTCGACTCCCACCGGTCAATGATCGCATTGAGCTCCTCCGCGGCGATCACGACTCGGGGTCCGGGCCTCGTGAACCGGTCTTCGTCGACCGTCTCGATCGTCACCTTGCGCGCGAGCTCGGGCGTCCGCGCGAAGAGCTGCTGGATCTGTTCGCGCGTGACCGACTTTGCAGGATGAATGATGATGTCAGGCGCGTCGGCGAGGAGCGCCTCGAGAGAATACTGCGGCCAGCCCTTCGCCTCGACCGCGTTGCGCGCGCCGGTCAGCACGAAGAGATCGTCGCTGAACGTGTCGCGTCCTGCGACGTAGAGCGGATCGGCGTAGACCGCAAACAGAATCCGGGGAGACCGCGCGCGCGTCCGCTTCTGCCGCTCGATTCCGTCGCGCAGATCGCGGACGAATTCTCGCGGCCGCGATCCGTTGAGCAGCGCGCCGAGACGTTCTCCCGCGGATGCAATCTCATCCAGCCGGTCGGTTTTCACGACGAACAGCGGAATCGACACAGCCGCGAGCGCCGGAGCCAGGTTTGGATGGTTCCCGTTGGTCGTCGCGAGGACCAGGTCGGGCCGGAGCGAGGCGATCTTTTCGACGTTCGGCTGTAACCCACCGACCTTCGGCAGCCCCATGGCGGCCGCCGGATCATTCGAAAAATCGTCGGTCCCGACGACACGCTCTCCGGCACCAACCGCAAAGACAATCTCCGTCAGGTTGGGTGCGAGCGTGACGACCCGGGTTACTCTTGGCGGGAGGGAAACCTCGCGGCCGAGATCATCGCGAACAGCGCGCGAGCTCTCTTCGCGGCCACCGCAACCGAGCAGCAGAAAAAGACAGAAGACAACGCGAAACCCGGTCCTCAGTCCTCGGCCCCCAGTCCTACCCGTCGGAGCCCTCGTCATCGAGATCGTTCGCAATGCCGAGGCGCGCGCAGGCGGCGGCGTACATCTGCTTTGAGGCGTTGATGGCGGTCTGGAGGTCAGCGATGCGGTCTTTGACCTTCGAGAGCTCTTCCTCGACCTGATCCTTCAGCTCGCCGATTTCGGCTCGGGTGATCTCGAGCGTCGACTCATAAAACTTTCGCTGCTGATCGGACAGAACCGGCATTCACACCCTCCAGAACACTCGCGGAAAGGCCGGGATTATAACTTAAAGTCGACAGGCACCGTGGTCCACGCCTTGACGCGAACACCGTCTTTGGTGGGCGGTGTGAAGGTGGAGCGCCGCATCATCGTCTGCGCCGCCTCGTTGAGCCCGGCCGACCGCGCGACGCCGCGGAGCACTCGCACGTCGAGGACTTCCCCCGTCTCGGATACGAGCACGCTGCAGATGACGGTGCCCTGAACTTTCTGCGCGCGGGCCATCGGCGGATACGCGACGGTCGCCCGCCGGAGGACCTTCGCAGGAACGAGACCTTCGGTTCCGACAGGAACGAGATCGCCTTCGCGGACTCGCTGCGGTGCGGCCTCGACCGCGGGTTGCGCCACGCTCGTCTCGGTGCTGAGCGGCGGCGGTGGCTCGGGCTCTGCCGCGCGCGTATCGGCGGCGGGAGGCTGCGTCACGGGCGCGGTCGTCTGCGTCGCGGACTGCTGTTGGGGAGAGGGCGCTCTCTGGACCGGGGCAGCGGCCGCCGCTGCCTGCGCGCGCGCCTGCTCATCGAGCCGCGCGCGCTCTGCCGCGAGACGCTTCTGCACTTCTTGATTGATCAGATTCGGATCGATTGACGTGTCTTGCGGCGCGACCGTCGTTTGATCCGGTACGAGTGCCATCGTCGATGACGTGTCGGTTGCCGGCACGAGCGTGCCGGTTTCGGACGGCGTGGAGGAAACCGGCGACGGGGCGACTGACGCGGTCTGCGGAGTCGCCGCGCCTCGCCCCTTCATGAAGAAGAACGCGCCGGCGGCTGCAGCGAGCAGCACGGCGACGATGATGATCGACAGCGCGAACGAGCGCTTCTTCGACAAATGCGTGGAGGGCGCATCCCACGCAGGCATCGAGGAGGTTGTGGCTACGGTGACTGGAACGGGAACGGGAAGCGGCGCCGGTTTCGGCGGCGCAGTCACGACGGGTGGAGGGGCCGGTGGCGCCGGGGCGCTGATCTCAATCAGCGGCTCCAGTGTGTGCATCGACTGCGGCTCAGCGATCCATAGTCGGTGCATGTAGATCGCGAGGTCCGCGCTGGTCGGCGTTGGGCGGAAACTGTAGAGGACCGAGTCGATGTCCTTCGCCATCTCCCCGGCGGTCTGATAGCGGTCGGCGGGATCTTTTGCAAGACCCTTGAGCACGATCCTGTCGACTTCGGGCGGCACCTCGTCGTTGATCTCCGACGGCGCAACGACGCGCGCCTCGCGCACCTGCTCGAGCACCGACATCTCGTTGTCGCCGGTGAAAAGCTTCCGCTGCGTCAGCATCTCGAAGAGGACGACGGCGAGTGCGAAGATGTCGGAGCGGCGATCGATCGCGCGGCCCCACGCCTGCTCGGGCGACATGTACTGCAGTTTTCCCTTGAGCGCGCCGGCCTGTGTATGCGAGCCCTTCGATGTCGCCTTCGCGATACCGAAGTCACAGAGCTTGATGTCGCCCTCATGAGAGATGAGAACGTTCTGCGGCGAGACATCGCGATGGACGAGCTCCATCTCCTTCTCGTCGAAGTCGCGCTTTCGGTGCGCGTAGTCGAGAGCGGAGGCGACCTTCGTCGTGACGAAGAGCGCCAGCTCCACACCGAGCGGCTGATCGCGCTCGCGTCCGCGGCTGACGATCGTCTTCAGATCGGCGCCGTCCACATACTCCATCGCGATGAAGTAGGAGCTCTGGATCTTGCCGAGGTCGTAGATGTGGATGATGTTGCTGTGGTTGAGCTGAGCGGCCAGCTTCGCTTCATCGACGAACATCCCGATGAACTCCTGATCGTCGGAGAGGTGCGGCAGGATCTTCTTGATCGCTACGATCTTCTGAAATCCCTCTTCGCCGCGCTTCCGCGCCTTCCAGACTTCGGCCATTCCGCCCGTCGCGATTTTCTCGAGGAGGACGTACTGGCCGAATCGAACCCCGTCGGTGGGCTCTTCCTCTTCTACTTTGACGACGGGCGTGACGGGAAGGGGCGTGGGAGCCAGTGCCGGAGCCGGAGCGGGCCGCGCCGGCGCGGCCGCAGGAAGCGGAGCCGCGGCGTGTGGAGGCGGCTTCCTGTTTTTCTCGAGCCCCGACAGGGTGTCTTCGATCATCTTGTCGAAGCTGAGGTTCCCGCTCAGGGTCTTAGGTTTAAGAACGGTGCCGGGCGACGTCGCCCCCTTTTTCGGCATCACGCCGCTGAGAGTGTCGGCGAGCATCTTGTCGATGCTTGCGTCGCTCGCGGTCCTCTTCGGGGCTGGCACGGGGACGTCTACGAGGTCGCCGAAGATCTCGTTCGAAGTCAATGCGGGCGCAGGCGCGTGGAACCCCTCGGAGCCGAGGATCTGCTTCACCTTGTCGAGAAAATCAGCCTCGGTGAACGGCTTCGGGAGGATGTCGGTGACACCGTGGCGAACGGCGTCCTGCTTCGGCGCGGTGCCTTTGTATCCCGAAACGGTCAGTAGAATCGGCGTGTTGTCGAGCGGATTTCGCTCGCGAATGGCGCGGATGAGATCGGGCGTGCTCATCTTCGGGATCACCGAAGAGAGGACGATGAGGCGCGGAGAAACATCCCCAAGGAGGCGAAGCGCCTCCTCCCCATCCTTTGCATACGACACCGTGACCGGCTGGCCGGCCAAAGCCTGACGAACACGATCGATGTAGCGAGGTTCATACTCGACAACGAGAATGTTTTCAGACATATGCGCGTGTGTTCGTGTGTGAATTGTAACGCACTGACATAGAGAGAGGACTGAGGACTGAGTAAAGGCCGTAACTTGCGAGGGCGATCCGGAAAGCGAGCAGCGGTCGCCTTCGCGAGCCGAGATCATCCGAACGCGTGACACCACTCAGTCCTCAGTCCTCAGTCCTTAGTCCTGATGCCCCCTCAGTCCACAGTCCTCAGTTTTCACGACCCCCTTGCTTTTCGCGGACGTGTTGACGATACTTAGCGCCGCACCTCGTGCGACGATTTTGAACGGCTCCTGCCGGGCGTCTTGAGAGTAACTTCTCCGCCCCGTGATCGTCGGTTCCCGGGACTCGCAGAGTGAAAGCGCTCATCGGCTCTAGTTTGCATGACACCAGACAATCGCACACCGCGTAAGCGGCGCCGGAGAAGACGTCGTCCAGGCGAAGGGCCGGCACAGGCCCCGAACGGGAACGGCGTTCCCAACGGCAACGCCGCCTCTCCAGGCAATGAAGCAGTCTCCCCCGCGCAACCGCGCGGCGACCGCGAACAGTTCGGCCGCCGTCGCCGGCGCTCGCGCCGCCGTGGCGGACGGGGACGCGAGAACGAATCCTCGCCGATGCCGAGCGCGCCGCCGATCGATCTCGCCCCCGGCGAGATGATTCAGACTTCGGGCGTCCTCTACATCAAGCCGAACGGCGCCGGCCTTCTTGTTCAGGCCGACAACAACTATGTTCCGCAGCCGGGCGATCCGATCGTCCCCCGCGCCACCATCGAGAAACTTCACCTGCAGGCGGGCCTCTTGCTCAGCGGCAGCGCGCGGCGCGCGGGAAACGCGATTGAGTTCGTCGGTCTCGAGCAGGTCGAAGGGATGACGCTCGAGGAGTACCGCGAGGCGCGAGTTCCGTTCTCGGAGCTGATCTCGATCGATCCGAACGAGATGTTCAAGCTCGAGACCGAGCCGGAGCGTCTCACGACGCGCGTGCTCGACCTCCTCTCGCCGATCGGCAAGGGTCAGCGCTGCCTCGTGGTCGCTCCGCCGAAAGCGGGCAAGACCACGCTCCTCAAAGACATCGCACACGGCCTCAACACGAATCATCCCGACGTGACCCTGATCGTCCTTCTCGTGGACGAGCGCCCCGAGGAAGTCACCGACTTCCGGCGCTCGGTCGAGAAAGGTGATGTAATCGCATCGAGCTCGGACGAAACGGCGGAGAATCACATCACGATCGCCGAGACGGTCATCGAGCGCGCGCGTCGCCTGGTCGAGATGAAGAAAGACGTCGTCATTCTTTGCGACTCCATTACACGGATGTCGCGCGCGTACAACAACGAACAGCGAGGATCGGGAAAGATCCTCTCCGGCGGTATCGACGCGCGGACGATGGAGAAGCCGCGGCGATTCTTCGGAGCCGCGCGCAAAGCCGAGGACTGGGGGTCGCTCACGATCATCGCGACCGCTCTCGTCGATACGGGGTCGCGCATGGACGAAGTCATCTTTCAGGAGTTCAAGGGAACGGGGAACACCGAGATCGTGCTCGATCGCGGTTTGTTCGAACGCCGTATCTTCCCTGCGATGAACATCGCGCAGACCGGCACGCGCAAAGAGGAGAAGCTCCTCCCGCCCACCGTCCTGCCTAAGATTCACACGCTGCGGCGCGCGCTCGCGGGGACCGACCCGCTGACCGCGATGAAGATGCTGCTCGAGCGCCTGCAGAAGTTTCCGTCGAACGAAGCATTCCTTAAGAGCTTTTAGTCGCTCACGCGTGGCGCGGGTTCGCGACACGCGCAGGTTCAGATACAACCATTTCCGCAGGAGGACACATGAGAGGCAGACTCCATCTAGTTTTTGCGATCGTATTTCTCTTCTCCGCATCTCTGTTCGCGCAGACCGAAACGACGACAGGGTCGATCGGCGGTTTTGTCACGGACAACAGTGGAGGAGCATTGCCGGGCGTCACCGTCACGGCGCGCAACGCCAATACCGGCATGACGCGCATGTCAGTGACTGAATTGGACGGCAAGTACCAGCTCCCGCTGCTTTCCCCCGGCACGTACACCGTGACGGCGGAGCTGGCCGGACTCGGCAACGCGCAGCGCGACAAGGCGACCGTCCTCCTCGGCACTGCGACCAAGGTCGATCTCGTCCTGCGGCCGCAGGTCGCCGAGACGATCACCGTCACAGCCGAAAGCCCGGTCGTTGACGTCACCGAGACCGCATCTTCCGAAGCGGTGACGCAGAACGAGATCTCGAATCTCCCGATCCTCGGACGGGACTTCAAGGACCTCGTGCTCCTTACCCCCGGCGTCTCGACGGCGTTCGGTGGACGTGTCTCGCTCGTCGGCGCTCGCGGCACCGCGGTCGATTACAACATCGACGGCGCCAACGCGAACTCGGATTTCTTCGCCGAAGAGCGCGGCGGCACTGCCGCCCCTTACGTCTTCAGCCAGGCAGCGATCCGGGAGTTCCGCGTCATCCGCAACACCTACAGCGCCGAGTACTCGCGCGGTGGCGGCGGAACGATGAACGCCATCACCAAGAGCGGCACGAACGACCTCCAGGGTGAGCTCTTCTACTACCACCGCGACGAGGAGTGGGCCGACGAGCGCGACGTCGCCAACATCGACGAGTTCTTTTCCCCTCGCAACGCCGACCAGTACGGGTTCGCCGTGGGCGGCCCGATCATGAGGGACAAACTG
>JAENWF010000014.1 GCA_016650215.1 Thermoanaerobaculia bacterium | reverse complement strand
GCTCTCACCGGCGAGAGTGGCAAGTTCTCCATCCGCGGCGGCTACGGCCACTATCACGGTCGCGTGTTCCAATCGATCTTCTCGCAGAGCGGCGTGAGCGTGCGATTCAATCCACCGAACGCGGCTTCACGCACAGTCACCAATGTGACGAACATTTCCGATCCGTCCGACGGATTCGTATTCGTTCCCGGAACAATCGCCCCTCGCGCGACCTTCACGCTCATCGATCCCGACCTGCAGATGCCGGAAACGCGGCAGTGGAATCTGACCTTTGAGCGCCAGGTCTTCGATGCGGCGAAGTTACGCGTGAGCTACATCGGAACTCTCGGGAAGAATCTCCTTCAGTACAGGATCGACAACAAGCCGGTCGTACCCGCGGCGCCGGGAACCGTGGGCGCAGCTTGGGTCGTTGCGCAGGACTGGCGTTGTGCGGGCACTGGACTCGCCGGCGCCGCAATCAACGCGACCTGCCCCGTTGCAGTGCCGATCGCGGCGAACGAGGTCAGCCTTCGTTTCCCGCGCAACAACGAACGTCGCCCCGATGCGCGATACGGTCAGAACATCAGCATCGCGAACCTCGCGGAGAGCAACTATCACGCGGGACAGCTCGAGTTCGAAACCGGTCTGTGGCACGGACTGTCGGGACGGACGACCTACACGTTCAGCAAGGCGATCGACACCGGGTCGGAAGCTACGCTCACCGGAACCGGTGACCTCAACATCTTCCCCGACGACGATGAGTACAAGCGCGGTCTCTCGCGATTTGACACCCGTCACCGCTTCACGCTTTCCAGCAGCTATCTGATGCCGTTCTTCCAGGACCGGAAAGACTGGATGGGAAGTCTTCTCGGCGGCTGGCAGCTCTCGACGCTCATGCGATTCTCCAGCGGAACGCCGTTCACGATCGTCGACACCGCTGCGCCGGACATCGATTTCGACGGCGTGGTCAACCAGCGTCCAATCTGTATTCGCTCGGGCCATTGCGGCGGATATTTCGTGAATCACCCAAGCAACTCGCAGGCTGAGCTTCCGGCCAACGCGTTCCGCCGTGCGGTGTATGGCGACACGACCGCTGACTTCATCGGTCGCAACACATTCACGACGGACGGTCTCGAGACCGTCGATCTAGGCCTTTACAAGAGCTTCCGCCTTCCGATCGGAAGCGACGCGGTCATGCTTCGCCTCGATGTCTTCAATGTCTTCAACCACGTAACGTGGAGCTGGCCGACGAACGACTTCGCGAGCGCGAACTTCGGCCGCATCACCGCCGTTTCGGACAGCTACAGCCCACGCACCTTCCAGCTTGGTCTGCGTTACATCTACTGATGACTCTTTCGTTTCCTGGTGAGGGCCGCCGGTTCCGGCGGCCCTTCGGTTTTCTCGCTCTTTTCGCGGCGGCATGTGCTTCGACGCCTGCGCCGGCACCGCGCCCCGATGTCGATGCCGCAATCGAGCAGGCAATCGCGGAGAAGAAGATCCCTGGCGCGGTGATCTGGATCGAGAAGGGCGCCGACGTCTACACGCGCGCGTACGGCAGCCGCGCGCTCGTCCCGGCGGTCGAGCCGAATGACGCCGGCACGATCTACGACGCCGCCTCGATCACGAAAGTCGTTGCGACGGCTCCTTCGATCTGGCTTCTGATCGAACGGGGGAAGCTGGAGCTCGACGCGCCGATCAGCCGCTACCTCGACGCGGCCGGCGCCTCGCGAGAATGGCGCGACGAGATCACCGTCCGCCATCTGCTCACCCACACGTCGGGACTGCGCCCGAGCCTCCCGCTGTCGGATTCGTGGAGCGGATACGACGAAGGGGTTCGGCGCGCTCTTGCCGAGGATCCGCGCAACCGGCCGGGCGCGATCTTCCGATACAGCGACATCAACTACGTTCTTCTCGGCGAGATCGTCCGGCGTGCAAGCGGCGAACCGCTCGATGTCTTCGCAAGAAGGAACATCTTCGAGCCGCTCGGGATGCGCGATACGCGATTCCGAGGAGTTGCAGCGGGCGATGATGATGCGCGTCTTGCACCGACGGAGAACGGTCTGCGCGGCATCGTCCACGATCCGACCGCGAGACGGATGGGTGGCGTCGCCGGACATGCGGGCGTGTTCACGACCGCCGCCGATCTCGCAAAGTTCGCGCGCGCGATGCTTCGCGGCGGCGCGGGAGTCTTCAAGCCGGAGACGGTGAAGGCGATGACGAGCGTGCAGACGCCGCGCGGCGTCGCGATCAGGCGCGCCGGCGGATTCGACATCGACTCCTCCTACAGCCGTCCTCGCGGCGAGCACTTCCCGATCGGCTCGTTCGGCCACACCGGATGGACCGGCGGCTTTCTCTGGATCGATCCGTACTCGGATGCGTTCTACGTCTTTCTCTCGAATCGCGTTCATCCCGACGGCAAAGGCAACGTCGTCGCGCTGCAGAAGACGCTCGGCAACATCATCGGCGAGTCGGTGTGGGGGCAGACGCCATTGCACGCCGCGGCACTCGCAAAAAGGCCCGGCGGAGGTGTTCGCTGGGTCATCGGCGGCGGCGACGCGCAGAACGGCATCGATGTTCTCGCGGCGAGCGGCTATGAACCGCTCAGAGGTCTACGCGTCGGACTCATCACGAATCACACCGGCATCGACCGGACGGGTAATCCAACGATCGATCTGCTCCGCAGCGCGCCAGGCGTCGATCTTGTCGCGCTCTTCAGTCCTGAACATGGCATCCGTGGAGTTGCGGACGAGAAGGTCTCGGACGACCGCGACGAAGTCACGGGACTTCCGATTTACTCGCTTTACGGCGAGCGTCGCAAACCTTCGACCGAGCAGCTCGCGAGTCTCGACGCGCTCGTCTTCGACGTCCAGGACATCGGCGCCCGCTTCTACACCTACATCTCGACCCTCGGCCTCGCGATGGAAGCCGCAGCGGAATCGAAGAAAAAGTTCTATGTGCTCGACCGCGTCAATCCGATCGGCGGAGCGATCATCGAAGGGCCGCTGCGTGAGGGCTCGGGTGACTTTGTCGCATTTCACGAGATCCCGATCCGACACGCGATGACCGTTGGCGAGCTCGCGCGCATGTTCCGCGAGGAGAGAAAGCTCGAAGTCGATCTGACCGTGATTCCGGTGAAGGGTTGGAGGCGCGAACAGTGGCAGGACGAGGCGGGCCTGCCGTGGATCAACACCTCACCGAATATGCGAAGCCTCAATGCCGCGACGCTCTATCCCGGGATCGGGATTCTCGAGCGCGCGCTGTCGGTCGGCCGTGGGACCGCGACGCCTTTCGAAGTGCTCGGAGCGCCGTACATCGAGGAGAACGTGCTGGCGCGCGAGCTGACCGCGCTCGCGCTGCCGGGCATAGCGTTCGAGCCGATCCGTTTCACACCCGATGCGAGCGTGCATAAAGGAGAATCGTGCGGCGGTGTGCGGATGACCATCACCGACCGGCGCGCGCTACGTGCGGTGGATGTTGGGATTTCTGTTGCGACGATCGTCAACCGTCTGTACCCGACGCAGTTCGATCCAGAGAAGATGATGTTCCTGCTGCGCCATCGCGCGACTCTGGACGCAATTCGTGCGGGAAAGTCGCTCGACGAGATTCACGCGCTGTGGAGCGCAGATTTCGACGCGCGGCGCGCGAAGTACTTGCTTTACTGAGTCAACGCCGCATCAAGCGCGAATCCTGCCGCGTTGCGATGCTCGACGTGGCGCCGGCTTCAGCCGGCGGCTTTTCGTCCTATGTCGCGCCGCCGCCGAAAGGAGCGCCGCCGCGGGTCGGCGGCGCCACACAGAAGCCGGTGCGAAGAACTGGCTACTCGCTTGCTCCGAGGTTCGCGCTCAGGTACGTGGCGTCGTTGGTCCGATTGTCGATCATTGCAGCGTAGGCGCCAACGGTTCCCGACTGAGGGCTGATGCGGATCAGCACCGGACCCTCGACATTCACCGATCGCGACCGGAAGACGTCGTTGATCTGCATTCCTCCGGCAATCGGCAGTGAGACGACGAACGAGTCGGCAACTGTGCCGCCACTCGCCACGATCTCGACTTTGACGCTCGCGGTTTGTGTGTTTCCAAATGCGGTCATCTCGACCAGGCCGATATTGGTCCGGAACGAGGGATCAGCAACCGAACCGAGAATCTCGAGCGTGTCGCCCGAGGTGCCGATCTGGAAATTGTTCAATGGAGGAACGGGGAAGCCGTACGTGCCGCCATTCTCGGTGAGTGAGTAGGTCCGCGATGTGATCCGCACGCCCGATGCGTCGCCGGGAGATGAGTAACGAAGCCGTGCTGCGCCGGTCTTGCCGAATGCATTGAGAAGAACATCCTTGATCACGCGAGCTTCGCTTGGCAGAAGCGTCAGGTTGAGTGTCGCTTCAGCTTCGGCGCGGTCCCACGATTTCGCCCGAAGCGTCACCATCCGCGGCGTTGGCGACGGATTGAAGAGATAGAGATCGGAACGGAAGTCGGCGCCGTTTGCTCCGAGCTGGTGCGCGATCATCGGGATGCTGCGCACGATGGGCGAGGGAAGATCGGGGCCGAAGTACGTCGCGTCGTTCGTCACGTTGTCGATCGTGATGACTGACGCGATGCCACTTCCCCGCTCTGAGCGAATCGTCAGTGCGCCAGTCTCCCAAGGTGCGAGTCCGAGCGTGTCCGCGAGATTGTTCATCTGCGACTGCCCCTCGGCTGTCGCGCTGATCGAAACGTCGCTCCGTCCTACAGCACCGGAGATGCCCGCTGCCGTGAGCGTGGCCAGGGCGCCCGTGTTGAATGCATCGGTCAGTGTCACGTTCGTCCGAAAATTGATCGCGGGGAATGCGCCCGCATACGTCAACGCGAATCGGGGACTTGCAGGAGCCGTGAACGCATCGATCGCGTTGATGCCGAAACCGAAACTGCCGAGGTCCGAGCGTGAATACGTGCGGCTCGTGACCGTCACGCTGGCGTCCGGCTCGACGATGATCGAACCACCGCCCCGCTCGATGGCGAAGAGTGTCTTGAGCACGTCGGGCACGAGCCGGATCTCACGCGCTCCGAGGGCCACGCTCTGGGTTGCCGAGGCCACTGCGCCATTTCCGGTCGGAACGAAACGCACTCGGACGGTTTGCGCTGAGCTGTAAGGATTGTGCAGGACGACATCGCTTACCCAGAAGGCACCGTATGCACCCTCGGTGCGCGCGACACCCGGAAGAATCAGCCGCTGCTTGAGCGAGGATCGGACGACTCCCCATTCCTGCACCACATCGCCACCGCCTCCGCCGGGTGACGAGATGATTCCGCCTTGCCAGGTCGCGGTGCCGGAGTCGAAGACGAATGGATCGCCGTTTTCGACGCGATCGACGTCGAGGTGGACGAAGCCCTTGTTGAGCTCTTCATGCATGAAGAGTTCGTCGTACGTGCGTGGCGGCGGATCTCCAACGTTCCAGATCGCAAGAGCCGGATCTACGAACAAACGCTGGTCCATCTGCGGACGCGGTTTGTGCACCTGAACCAGAAGCTTCGTCCCCGATGAGCCGGCGTGCAGTGCCTCGACCAGGGGCGCGGTGACGTCTTCCCACTGCTTGACGCTACCGGCGAAGCGGCCGTGACGCAGAAAGATCGTCGGCTGGCTCGTGACTCGCGACACGATCCACGCGGTCGCATAGTCGTTCGAAGGAACCGCGAATCCGGTACCGCCATTCGGTCCGATCTTCAGCAACTCGGTGGACCGCGACGGATCCGCGTAGACGATGCTGAGGCCCGATGAGAAGTTCCGCTGTTCGTAGTACACGTCGCCGGAGGGCGTAATCCAGCCCTCGACCTGCGAATTGAAGGGGATGGGTGTGATGGTGCGTCCGGAAATCGCGAGACTCACCAGGTGAAGCGATTCTCGGGCAGAGCCGCTGGCGCTGCCGCCGGCGTGAATGAGGAACTCCGTACCGGTCGAGTTCGATCCTGCGAGCTTCGCAAATGCGACAGAGTTCAATCCGGGCAGAAGCGGCTCGATGTAGAGCTCCGTCGATCCGCCATCGCGCGACACCGCGTACACCGTTCGGCCGGTCGAGACGACGAAGGGAAACGATTCGGTGGCGATGCGCACGGGCGAGTAGCGGCTTCTGGCGAACGGTCCTCCGACATCGTCCGCCTCGCTCGGAATGTTGTAGAGAGGAGTGTTGCCAAGCCCTGGAACCTGGTTCCACGTCGCCCCGCTATCGGAGGTGATGAGGAAAATCGGAACTCTATTCGGGTTCGTCCCGGCGTGGTCGAAGGTCGTTTGAATGAGGATGGTGAGCACGCCGCGACTGTCCTCGCGCACGGCAGCGACTGAGATTGTCGCAAGCGAATTCGAGACATGGGGAAACACGACTCGCGGCCGCTCCTGTGCCGATGAGTCGTAGATGACAACCTGGCCGTTCATCCCCATGCCTATGAACGGCATCCACGCACCGAAGGTGGTGGGCCCCTCGACGAGGACAAAGTATCGGTTCATCCGATGCTGAATCGCGGGGACCGCGACTCGGTCGGTATAGGGGGAGTACGAGAGGACACGGGCCGATGCGATCGAAGTGAAAAAGAGAACGGCGGCGAACGCGGCGAGACGGGCAGTGCGGGGCACCGGCATCACGAAAGCCTCCTTGTGTTTATGGCGTTGCAGCATATGTCTTGACCCCGCGAAGCGCAAGGATTTATTTGCTGAAGCTGTTCGGGCGGAGTCCAGCTGTGCTCTCGCGAACCGGTAACATTCACGCAACGCCAGCGCTCGCTGACTTGACAGTTGGTTCAGTTGACCATATGTTCCGCGTCACTGACCGCATGGTCAGTAGGGTGAACGAATAGAAATGGCCACCAAGTCCAAAGAAGAAGTCGTCCAGGAGTTCCGGATGCAATCGTTGCAGGAAGCAGCGATGCGTGTGATCGCCCGCCGCGGCATCGCTGCCGCGACCATGCAGGAGATTGCAGACGAAGCGGAAGTGTCGAAGGGCACCATCTACCTCTACTACAAGGACCGTGACGAGCTCGTCGAGAAGACATTCGAAAACGCGATCAGAGACCTTCACATGCGCCTCGACACCGCGCTCGAATCGGACGGCTCGTTCGAGCAGAGGCTGCGGGGGGCACTTCATCAGCTCATCGGATTCTTCAAAGATAACGGCGAGTTTTTTCGCCTCTACCTTTCGCACCGTTTTCCCGAGGGGAGTCCGCAGCAGCAGCATCGCCAGCAGCGCGGGTGCGACGTCTATCGGGAGCGACTCGACAAGTTCGCCGCGATTCTGGCGTCCGCAATGGAAACGGGCGAGATCCGGCGGATGGAGCCTCAGCGCCTCGCGCTGCTCCTTACCGAAGGAGCCAACGCCATCGTCGTGGAGCGGGTGATGGAACAGTCGTCGCCACCCGCGGAAGCCGACGTCGATTTGATCATGAGCATCATCTTCGACGGCATTCGCATGGATCGGAGTCAGAGTTGAAAAGAGCAATTCTCGCAATCACATTACTGATGATCGCCGCATCGGCATCGGCGCAGACGCGTCTGACGTTCGACGACGCGGTCCGCCGCGCGCTCGAGGTCAACAACACGATCGAGCGCTCGCGCGCCGACATCGGGGTCGCGCGCTCGAGCCGCGACTTTCTTCTCTCTGCGGTCATGCCGCGCATCGAGCTGAACGGCGCATTGACGCGCAACTCGATCGAGCAGACGTTCGGCGAGGGGAGCGATTCAATCGCCATCCTTCCCCGCAACGACTGGAACTACTCGATCACGCTCTCGCAGCCGATCTTCGCGGGACGCCGCGAGCTGCGCGCGTACTCGCAGGCAAAGCTCGGCGTCCAGAACGCGATCGAAGGGACGAGCGCGACTGAGGACGGCACGCTGCTGCGCGTTTCTTCGAGTTACCTCGCGCTCGTGAACTCCGATGCCCGCATGGACATCGAGCGGCTCAACATCGAGATTGCCGGCCGGCGCCGCACGCAGGCGCAGGCGTTCTTCGACGCGGGTGAAGTGACGCGCGTCGATGTCCTGCGCGCCGAGACCGCGATCAAGGCGGCGCAGCGCATCCTTGCGGGCGCCGAACAGGCTCGCAATGCAGCGGAGAGTGATCTCCGCGCCGCGCTCGATCTCACCGGTCCGATCGAGCCGGCCTCGCCCGCGCGGCAGACTCCCCCGATCCCCGACGAGGAGACGCTCGTCCGCCGCGCTCTCGAGTCGCGCCCCGACGTCGATATCGCCGAGAACAATCTCAAAATCGCAAATCTCGAGATCAGCAAGCAGAAGGGATACTGGCTCCCGACCGTTTTCTTCGACGGCGGGTGGATCAGCCAGAAGACACCGTTCCCTGCAGATCAGTACTCGTACGGATCGCTGCGCTTCAATGTCCCGATTTTCCAGTCTGGCGAGGTGGTCGCGCGCGTCGCCGGCGCCCGCCAGAGAGAGCTGCAGGCGAAGCTCGACCTCGAGAACACGAAGGTCAGCGTACGCGAGGATATCCGCAAGGCACTGGTCGATCGCCGCGCTGCCGCAACGAGCCTCGGGCTTGCGCGTGAGCAGCTCGAGGCGGCCGAGGCCGAGTACGCGCAATCGTTCGAGTTGTATCGCGCGCAGGAATCGACCTCGCTCGATCTCTCGTCATCCGAAACTTCACTCGCGGAGGCGCGCCGCGCCGTCGCCGAAGAAACCTTGAACCATGATCTTGCCGGGCTCCGCGTGTGGTACGCGGCCGGCGCGATCAAGGAAGCACTTGGAGTCGCCAGCAAATGAAACGAATCATCCCTACTGCATTTCTCCTTCTCGCACTCCTCCTCGTCACCGCGTGCGGCGGGAACGAGTCGACTGCCGCGACAACGACGACGCAGCCTGCAGCGCCGGAGCTTCCGGCCGACGTCAGGGACATCGCTGCAGCGACGCAGACCGTCGCGCCCGCGACCAGCACGGCGGGGGGAACACTCACGCCGACCGAGATTGCGAACGACGCGATCGTCGCGACCGGCGAGTTCGTATCGCCGATCCGCTCCGAAGTCGCGCCGAAAGTCCTCGGCCGCGTGGCTCGCATGTACGTCGAAGAAGGCTCGCTGGTGACGCGCGGCCAGGCGATGCTCGTTCTCGAGAGCGACTATCTGCAACTGAACCTGCAGTCGGCACAGGCTGAGACCGCGCGCGCGAAAGCGATGCTCGATGAAGCCGCGCGCGACGTACAGCGCAAGAAGGAATTGATCGCGAAAGCATCGATCCCGCAGGCGACGTTTGATCGCTCGCAGGCGAACTACGATCAGGCACGCGCTTCGTACGCCGGTGCCTCGGCGCAGGCTTCGCTGCTTCGCCAGCAGATCGCCGACTCTACGGTGCGCGCGCCCATCAGCGGCGTGGTCTCCGAGAAGCGGACGGACGTCGGCCAGAAACTCGGTGACGGTGGCGTTGCCGTCGTCGTCGTCCAGCTATCGCCGTTGAAGCTTCGCTTTGCCGTTCCCGAGCGCTACCTCGGCCGGATCCGCACGGGTCAGACCGTCACGGCCCGCGTCGATCCGTACCCGACAGAGACATTCACCGGCACGATCCGTGTCATCGGCGGCGTCATCGATCCACGTACCCGCACCATGTTTGCCGAGGCCGAGTTCGCGAACCGCGACGGACGTTTGCGGCCCGGACTGTTTGCCAAGGTTGAGGCGAAATTGAACTGAGAACGGGTGGCGGGTGACGGGTCAGGCGTCGGGAAACAATCCCGGCTCCCGAAACCTGATCCCTGCCACACGGGAGCGTACCAATGCAAAAACTCGCAGAAATTTGTGTCCGCCGTCCCGTCCTTGCGACGGTGATCATTCTCGCGCTCGTCGTGGTCGGCGCGTTCTCCTACTTCAAGCTGGGAGTCGATCGCTTTCCGAACGTCGAGTTCCCGTTCGTCATCGTGACGACCGTCCTTCCCGGCGCGGCGCCGGAAGAGATCGAGACCGAGATCACCGACAAGGTCGAGGAATCGATCAACACGATCAGCGGTATCGACGAGCTGACGTCGTTCTCGTCGGAGAACGTGTCGGTAGTCATGGTCTCCTTCAATCTGGAGAAGGATCGCGACGTTGCCGCGCAGGAAGTGCGCGACAAGGTCTCGGCGATCCTCGGCGACCTGCCGCAGGACGCGGATTCGCCCATCGTGCAGACGTTCGATCCGGGCGCAATTCCGGTCGTGACGATCGCGGTCTCCGGACCGGGCTCGCAGCGCGACATCTCCGAATACGTTGACAAGAATCTCCGGCGCCGGCTCGAGACCGTGTACGGCGTCGGACAGGTTCTCGTCGTCGGCGCGCGTCCGCGCCAGATCAACATCGTCGTCGACAACACGAAGCTCACCTCTCAAGGGCTGACGGCGGCGCACGTCGTCGCGGCGCTGCAGTCGCAGAACATTCAGATCCCCGGCGGCAAAGTCGAACAGGGGGCGCGCGACCTCACGCTCCGGACCTACGGCCGCGTCGGTGCACCGGCCGACTTCGGCGACGTTCCGCTCTCGAACGTCGCCGGTACGCCGATCCGCATCCGCGACATCGCGCGCGTCGAAGACAGCATGGCGGAAGTCGAGTCGTCGGCCATGGTCGGCGGGAAGTCGGCGGTCGTGCTGATGATCCGCAAGCAGTCGGGAACGAACGCGATTCAGGTCGTCGAAGGGATCAAGGAGCGGGTCGCGGATGTCCGCGGGACACTTCCGCCAGGCTACAAGCTCGACTTGATCCGCGACCAGTCGGAGTTCGTCCTCGCCGCGGTCGGAGCGGTGAAAGAGCATCTGATCCTCGGCTCGATTTTCGCGGCCCTTGTGGTGTGGCTGTTCCTTTCGTCGCCGCGTTTTTGGCACGTCATCGCCATGATTACGGCGACGCTCGTCTTCTACTTCCTGCTGTGGGGTCACGCGCTGCACATTCCGCGCGGAATCGCGGTTCCACTTGCGATCGTGATCGGCGTGGGGATGTTCTGGTATTTCGCGAAGACGTCGCGGCCGACGCTGATCGCGGCGGTGGCGATTCCGAGCTCGCTCATCTCGACCTTCGCCGCGATGCAGTACATGGGCTTCACGCTCAACGTGATCACGCTGCTCGCGCTGACGCTGGCGGTCGGCATCGTCATCGATGACGCGGTCGTCGTGCTCGAGAACATCTTCCGCTGGATGGAAGAGAAGAAGATGTCGCCGGCGCAGGCGGCTGTCGAAGGGACGCGCGAGGTAGGACTCGCCGTCATGGCGACGTCGCTTTCGCTCATCGTCGTTTTCCTGCCGGTCGCATTCATGGCCGGCATCGTCGGGCGGTTCATGTACTCGTTCGGCGTGACGATGGCGTTCGCAATCGCCGTGTCTCTCCTCGTTTCGTTCACCCTCACGCCGATGATGGCCGCGCGTTATCTTCGCCGGGAAGACCTGAGTCACGAGGGCGGGAGCACGCGCGAGAAGGGCTTCTACGCGGTCATCGAGCGCATTTACCTCAGGATGCTCGATTGGTCGATGGCGCACCGCTGGGCCATCGTTGGACTCATGCTCGTCGTTCTCTTCTCGACCGTTCCGCTCTTCATGGTCGTCGACAAGACGTTCCTGCCTTACGACGACGAGGGACAGTTCGCGGTCACTGTTCGCGCACCAGAGGGTTCGAGTGTGTCGGCGACGCAGACGATTGCGGAGTCGATCGCTACGCGCGTGCGCCAGCTCAAAGGCGTCACGAACACGGTCGTCACGATCGGTGACGATCCGCAGCAGACGCTCAATCTCGCGACGGTCTACGTCAAGCTCGGCGAGGCGTCACAGCGCGATGATCAGTACACGGTCATGGATCGTGTTCGCAAAGACATTCTCCCGCAGTATCAGAAGCTGAATCTGCGTACGGGAGTCGCGCCCGTCAACGAGTTCGGCGGCGGCGCCGATGCCGAAGTCATGTTCTGGATCGGCGGACCTGATCTCGTTGAGCTCGACAAGTATTCGCGAAAGCTCACGGATGCGATCCGGGATCCGAAACTCGGCACTACAGACGTCGACACGAACTTCATCGTCGGCAAGCCGGAGCTCGCGGTCCGGATCGACCGCGACAAGACGACCGACCTCGGCGTCCGCGTGCAGGACCTCGCGTCGACACTGAACGTGCTCGTCGGCGGACAGAAGGCGACGAGCTACTACGAGGGTGGCGAGGAGTATGAGGTGCATGTCCGCGCCGACCTCGAGGCGCGCGGTGATGTCAGCGGGATCTCGCAGATCGAAGTGCCGTCGTCTACCGGGACCAACGTCAAGCTCGCCGATCTCGTCGCGCTCAATCCAGGCACCGGACCCTCGGTCATCAACCGTTTCAACCGACGCCGCATGGTCATGGTCCTCGCGAACTTGCAGCCGGGTTATTCGTCGCAGACGGTCATGGATCTTCTGCAGAAAAAGGCGGGCGAGCTCAACATGCCGAAGACGTACTCGTTCGGCTTCACCGGCCGCGCACAGGAGCAGCAGAAGGCCGGCGTGAATTTCATGCTCGCGTTCATCCTGTCGATCGTCTTCATGTATCTGATTCTCGCCGCGCAGTTTGAGAGCTGGGTCCACCCGATCACCATTCTGCTGTCGCTGCCGATGACCGTGCCGTTCGCGCTGCTGTCGCTCGTGCTGCTCAATCAGTCAGTCAATATTTTCTCGTCCCTCGGCATCGTCGTGCTCTTCGGTATCGTGAAGAAGAACTCGATCCTGCAGGTCGACCACACGAACCAGCTCCGCGAGCGCGGATTGCACCGTGCGGAAGCGATCCGCGAGGCGAACAGAGACCGTCTGCGCCCGATTCTGATGACGACGCTCGCATTCGTCGCCGGCATGATCCCGCTCGTCGTTTCGACCGGAGCAGGAGCCGCGACCAACCGCGCCATCGGCGCGACGATCATCGGCGGCCAGACCCTCGTTCTGCTGCTGACGCTTCTCGCAACCCCGGTGCTCTATTCGCTCTTCGACGACGTCCAGGAATGGTTCCGCCGCCGCACGGCCCGCGCGACGGAAGATCTCACCCCGCTCACCGCGTAATCCCTTTTGGGGGTCAGGTCTTGATTTTTGCGTTTTGACAGTCTCGAAAAGCAACAATCAAGACCTGACCCTCCTTCCCTGTAGATTTTTCCCTCCCGATTGTTCCATTCCGAGTGGTTCCATTCCAAGCGGCGTAGAGCGAGCTAGAGAGTGGGGTCAGGTCTTGATTTTTGCGTGTTGACAGTCTCGAAAAGCAACAATCAAGACCTGACCCCCTTGACAGGGTCTTCGAACAGACCTAGTGTATTAGTTACCTAGTACACAAGGGACAATGTTCGACATCAACCCCGCAACTTCATCTCCCATCTTTCAGCAGATCGAGGAGGGCATCCTCCGGATGATTGCCCTCGGCGTGCTGGAGCCTGGGGCCTCCGTTCCTTCGGTTCGCGATCTCGCACGGACCCTCAAAGTCAATCCGAACACCGTCGCGCGCGCGTATCAGCGGCTCTCCGAGCGGGGGGTGCTCGCGGTGCGCCGAGGGGAGGGGACATTCGTCGCCGATCAGCCTTCGCAGCCGCGAAAAGCCGAGCGGAACGAGAAGCTGCGCGAGGCCGCGCAGCAGTACGCCGGCGCAGCCGTCGCGGTCGGCGCTTCCCTTGACGATGCGATCGATGCCGTGGAGACGAGCTTCAACCGAGTGGTGCGCGAGCACAGGAGGAACAGATGACCGACTCACAAACTTCAGCCCTCCGCGCCGAGAACGTAACGGTCCGCTACGGAAGCCGTGTCGCGGTCGACGCGCTGTCGGCCACGGTGGATCGCGGAACGGTCTACGCGCTGCTCGGCCGCAACGGTGCCGGAAAGTCGTCGCTGGTCCGCTGTCTTCTCGGCCAGCAGAAACCAGCCGCGGGAACGATTGAGCTTCTGGGACGCGACATATGGCGCAACCGGAAACCACTCATGGATCGCATCGGCATCGTGCCTGAGGAAGCGGACGCGCCGCCCGACATGAAAGTCTCTGAAATCGCCGCGTTCTGCGCGCGTCTCTATTCGCGATGGGACACGGCGGCGCTCGATCAGCGGCTGCGCCGCTTCGACATCATGCAGTCCGCGAGATTCGGCGAACTGTCAAAAGGGCAGAAGAAGCAGGTGATGCTCGCCCTCGCGCTTGCGATGTCTCCAGAGTTGCTCGTCCTCGACGACCCGACGCTCGGCCTCGACGTCGTCGCGCGCAAATCTCTCTTCGAAGAAGTGATCGCCGAGATGGCGGACCGCGGCATCACGGTCCTCATCACGACGCACGACCTCGGGGGCGTGGAGATGATCGCCGATCGGATCGCGATCATGCGCGACGGACGTCTCGTCCTCGACGAAGAGATCGACGCGCTGAAATCACGCTTCCGCCGCATTCGCTACGCCGCCGCGCCGCTGCTGCTCGCGAACGGCAATCTCACCGCCGCGAGCGTTCGCGCCTGGGGAAGCGGAACCGAAGCCGTCGTGTCGAACTACGACGAGATCGCGTTCGAGCGATTCAGAAGCAGCGCAGGCACCGCCGAAGTATCGCCAATGTCGCTCGAGGAGATCTTCATCGCCGTTGCCGGCGAAGGTGAGGTGCGCTCATGAGCCACGTTCTCGTCATTGCATCGCGAGAGATCCGCGAGCGAAAGTTCGTTTTCGCCTCGGCAGGAATCGCCGCGTTGCTGTCGATTGCATCGACGCTGCTGCCCGACGCGCGCGGGTGGGGACGCGGGCAGGTGATGATGCTCACCGGGTCGATTCTCTCGATTGCGTTCGCGCTGAGTCTCGCAATCATTCTCGGCACGTCGGTCGTCGGGCGCGAACTGACCAACCGGCGCATGTCGTTTTACTTCGCCCGGCCTGTGTCTGCCGCGGCGATCTGGTTCGGCAAAGTGATCGGCGCTCTCGTAACCATCGCGGTTTGCGCCCTGATCCCTCTTCTGCCGGGTCTGGCCGCCGGAGGCCTCGAATGGACGCGCACGAGTTGGGCGACGCCATTCCAGGCTGCGGGAGTTGTCGCAGTGCTCGCGCTGATGGTGTTTCTCTTCATGCACGCCGCAAGCACGATGACGCGCTCGCGCTCGGCGTTGCTCGTGCTCGATGTCGTACTCCTCGGAATCGCGATCGCGCTCGGCTGGATCATCGTACGACCGCTGGTTCTCGTGTTTGCGCTGGAGACGGCGGTCGCTGTCGGCTTCGCAATACTGACATTGGTTGCGCTCGCGATGATCGCCGGTGGCGTCTGGCAATTGGCTCGAGGTCGTGCCGACATCCGCGCGAACCATTTCGAACTTTCGAAGTGGACATGGGCTGCCGTGTTTCTGATGCTCACGGTCGCGGCAGTGTTCGTCGCGTGGGTTCGATCGCCGGCGCCAGGCGACCTCCGTTACTCGGAAATCGAGCAGACCGCGGGCGACTGGATCGCGCTGACCGGCGCGCGGACCGACTTCGATTACAACACGACGATTCTGCTCAACACGCGGACCGGTGAGCTGGAGCGCGTGTCGCCGTTCGACGCGATGCTTAGCGGCGACGGTTCGACAGCGGTCTGGATGGAGCGTGATCGGGCCGATACGACCGTGCGCCCATTGCGTCTGATGCGAATGAACCTCGCCGGCAAGCGCCGCCGAATCGATACCGGGCTCACGTTGCCTCCTTTCGGCCAACATGTCCTGTCCGACGACGGTTCTCGCATCGCGTCGTTCCGTGCGGGAACGATGTCGGTCCATGACTTGCTCACCGGCCGGCTTGTGGGATCCGCGCGCGTGACGCCCGATCACGGTGCTCATGGTCAAATTCGTTTTGTCGGTCCGCAACTCGTGCGAATCTATCTGCGACGGGTGGCTGGCGGCAATTCGTCAATGAGCGTTTTCGAGTACGACACCGCGAACAGATCGCTGGTGCGTACTGTCTCCGATCGTGCGACCACGCGAACGCAGGCTCGATTCAGTGCGGACGGCGGATCGCTCATCGAGTACGGCGGAAAGTCGACGGGAGAAAAGAATCTTGCGGTGCTCGATGCGCGAACTCTCGTTCCCGTCGCGACACTGGAGGGTGCGAACCCAAGGGGGAGGGTGAGTACTGCCTTTCTTCGTGACGGAAGAATCGCATCAGTCGTGAACGGCGGAATCCGGCTCTTCGCGCCCTCAGGCCAGATCTTGAGAGACATCCCGCTCGAGATGAAGGGCGAGATCGCCGTTGTTTCAGAAGCTGCTGACAGAAAGCTGGTGGTCTCCGAGGGATACGGTGTTCATCCGAATCGGCGCTGGACAGTCATGATTGTGGACGTGGAGCGCGGTGTCGTTGAACGCAACGAGGCTGGCTTCGTGCCGGTGGGCTGGATCACTGATCCGCGTGCGTCGATGGTTCTTTTGGCGCGTGGCGAGAACGAGATCTGGAACGAGATCTGGCGATGGGACGTTAAGACGGTGGAGAAGAAGAGGCTCTTCGCCTTCTCAACACCGGCTATTCGATGAACTCGACTTTGCCGTCCCAGATGTGGACGGCGCAACGTGAGTCGTTGTAGATGAGGATCTTCGCGCCATCGCCCCGAACCGTGTCGTTCGGACGGACTTCATCCGCGGAGCCGAGGCGTTTGACGACTTCGCTTTCCGTCATCTCATTCTCAATCGTCGCGCATGATCCGCGCGGGGCGCGCGTCGCGGTTGCGGATGCCTGCACCGATCCGCCTGCGCTCCACTTGATCAGATCACGGCCGTCGTGCGCGACGAGCCAGAAGAGCACGAACAGCAGCGAGCTGCCGATCAGATTCCGCTCCCCGCGGCGCATCCCCTTCTTCGGGACCGGCGTTCGCGACAATGCGCTTGCAGAGGCGAAGACGAGCCATTGAGCGATCGCGGCGGTGACCAGAACTCCCGCCCACGTCACTTCGTAACCCGAGATTGTGAAGAGTGTGCTGTTCATCGCGACTTGCTCCCGGGCGACGACCACCGCACTGATTCTGAATCGTCGATGTCGTAACGCGGCGGCGGGGGATCGCCGAACGTGCGTGAGCCGGTGCGGCCCCAGATGCGCAAGTCGGTATCGAACTGCGCCACCGTCTGATTCGTCACCTTGAGAATCGCGTCCTCGTTCGTCGACCCTTCACGGAACGCCGCGATCAGTTTCGAGATCGACTGCGGTCCGTGCTTTGCCTCGAGGTACCGGATGATCGTCTGCGAGACGATGTATGCCTCGGAGATCATCTCGGGATCAGGTGATCCGCCCATCACCGAATCGAGCAGCGAGATCGCGAGCAGTTTGTCGTCGGTGTACATGTTGAACGCGTTCGGGCTGTACTCGCGCATCTCGATGCGCTGCGCGAGCCCTTCCTGGAACCATCTTGGCGCCTGATCGTTCGTCGCCTGCGCGAGCATCGCGTGACACAGCTCGTGCGAGAGGATGCCGACGATCGGCGGGATGTACTTCTGCACTCCCGCGAAGGGGATGGTGATCTTGCGGCCCTGGTAGAAGCCGAGGATGAAATCAGAGCCGGTGTATGTCGAGCGGAAGTCCTGCCACCAGATGACGTTCACCGAGACCGTCTTGAAGTCCTTGACCGGCACCCACTTCTGCAGGCGCTTGAACTCCGCCTCCAGAATGTTGCCGATGTTGATCGCGGACGCGGGCGAGACGTCCTCGGGATAGCGAATGTCGAAGTGCTCCGTCTTGTGCGTCGAGTAGCGGGTCGCCAGACGCTTGTTCATCTGGATCTGGCGGACGCGGTCGTCGGTGAAGGGGTTCGGCCGTATGGCGAGCGCGCGGTCGTACATCTTGATCGCATCGTCGAAGAGATCGTGGGACGCGAGCATCTCGGCGAGCGTCTCGAGTGAGCGGGCGTCTTTCCTCCGTTGCAGCACGCGGCTCGCCGCGAGCTGTTCCATGAGCCTGCGCGCGTCCATCTCACGGTCGAGGCGGCGGAGCGCGGTGTTGCGAAGGAAGAAAAGCTCGGCCGGAATGTGCTCCGACTTAGGCGTCAGTGAATCGGTCAGGGTCGCGAGCTCGCTCCAGCGGTTGCGCGACGCGAGCGCCTTCGCGGTCCGCGTGATGCGCCTGCGCAGCGCCGGTTGTGTGAACGCGCCCGCGTTTCGCGCAGCGGTCACGAGCTGGTCGTATTCGCGGAGCCCCCGCTCGTCTTCGCCGCGTGCCCATGTCGCAGCATCGGCGACAGTCGTGCCTGCCGGTGCGAGTGCCGCGCCGCCCGGTACGAGGAGTTCCTGTTCGCCGATCGACACAGCGAGAAAGTCGCCCGACATCTTCGATACCGCGCCATCCGGCATTGCAATCGCGCGCGTCGACGCCTTCTCTGATGCGAACGTCGCTTCGCCCGGCGCGCTGAGACTGATCTGGAGGGAAGTCTTCGGCTTGCGCAACACAGACCAGAGCGCCGCCGCTTCTACGAGGTGAGAGCGCTCGGCCGGCTGCAGCCTCCACGCGGAGAGGAGCTGGTCTTCAGCACCTTCATCGTCGTCCTTCGACGCCGCGAGAAGTGAGAGCGTGTAGTAAACGTCGGCCTCGCGCGATCCGACCTTCGCGAGCCGCTTGAGATATCCGGCGGCGCGGTCTTCGAAGCCGAGCGCGAGCAGCGCCTGCGCGGTCTCGTACCAGAGACCGTCACGGCCTGGTCCGAGGTTCACCGCGTTCTCGTAGGCGACGGCCGCCGCGACTGCGTCGCCCTCGTAAAGCGCGAGACGCCCGCGCAGGATTTCTGCGAGCGGGATCCGCGTATCGGACTTCATCCGTTTCAGCGCCGACTTGGCTTCGCCGACGCGCATCTGCTGCAGATCGACCTGTGCGCGCCAGAGCGTGCCAATCTCGCGGCACGACTCACTTGTGCACGATGGCTGGATCGCCTGCACGTCCGCATTTCCCTCGGTCATCGCGCGCCGCATCGGCAGCAGCGCGGCGAGCCGCGGATAGGAGTCATCCGCCGGTTTGACCACTGCTGCGACAGTTTGCGGACGCAGGAGGTGGCCGCGACGCACATCGATGAAGACAAACACCGCGACGATCGCAATACTGGTGACGAGAAGAATGCGCGACGCGGCGCGATGGAAACGAAACGCGAATGCAGCAGAAGCGCAGAGCAGCGCTGCGAGGACTCCCGCGGCCGCCGGTGACACGTTCGAAGACTGTTTCGTCGCGGTCGTGGGCTGGAGCGCTGCCGCCGCGAACGCCGGCTTCGTCAACGATCGCTGACCGAGAATCCGAAGATCGGCGATCCGATACGTGCCGCTTTCATTCACCATCTCGAACGAGACGGTTTCGTCGAGGCCTGACGGATAGCTGATGCCGAACACCGCGGTCGTGTCGCCGAGCGCGGGAACGACAGTCTGCAGTTCCCAGCTCGCACCGGTGTGAGGTCCGAGGCGGACTTCGATCTCGTCGAGCCGTTCCTGCGCGCTGAATTTCCGCAGTGGCGAGGAGGAGGCGATTCTGTTGACAATTGCAGGAGGTCCACCGGCCAGATACGCCGCCGCCGCTTCGGTCGCCGCGCGCTCGGCATCCGAGATCGGACGCACCGCTCCTGCCGCGTTGAGAGCGAGCAGAAGAAACAAAACTATAGCGAACCAGCGTCGGCGTGGCTGCGGTGAGAGGCGCATTGTGGGGGAACTCCCTTGGTGTGAATAAAAATGTACCGTGACACTCGGTTTTTGGCAACTACTCCATGGATATATGTCGAATGGGAGAAGCGGTTGAAGAATCAACCCTGAGCGGCAGCGAAGGGTCAGCGGTGGCACCGCGGAGGACGGAAAGCCGCCGGCTGAAGCCGGCGCCACGTCGTTCGCGAATGCTGCCACGAGCCATGCTGGATGTGGAGCGCCCGCCGCCACACAAACTTGCAGAGTCGCGTTCTCAGAACTGCTGCAGAACGCGCAGGTCGTTCTCGAACAAGGTCCGGATGTTGGGGATGTCGTACGTGAGCATCGCGACACGGTCGATGCCCATGCCGAATGCGAAGCCGCTCCACTCCTCCGGATCGATGGCGACGTTGCGGAGGACCTGCGGATGCACCATGCCGCAGCCGAGAATCTCCATCCAGCCGGTCTGCGAGCAGGTGCCGCATCCGTTGCCGTTGCAGAAGAGGCACGACATGTCGAGCTCCGCGGACGGCTCCGTGAACGGAAAGAAGCTGGGGCGCAGCCTGAATTTCGGATCGCCGCCGAAGATCTTGCGAACGAAGTACTCGAGCGTCGCGCGCATGTGTCCGATGTGAATCCCCTTATCGACGAGAATCGCCTCGGCCTGATGGAACATCGGCGAGCGGCGCATCGTGATCTCGTCGCGGCGGTAGACGCGTCCACATGAGATGACCTTCAGCGGCGGCTTCGTCTGCTCCATCGAGCGGATCTGCACATTCGACGTATGCGTGCGAAGCAGCATCCCCGGCACGTCGACAAAAAAGGTGTCCTGCGTGTCGCGCGCTGGATGGTCGGGGGTGAAGTTGAGTGACTCGAAGTTGTACCAGTCGGTCTCGATCTCGGGACCGGGATCGACGGAGTAACCCATCTCGCGGAAGATCTTCTCCATCTCCTGCCGCACGAGCGTGATCGGATGAAGATTGCCGAGGTGCGGCATGCGGGCGGGGAGCGTCACGTCGATCGTGTCGCGTGAGGTCTTGCGCGCCGACTCGTCAGCCGTGGCGCGATCGCTCTTTTCCTTGAGTGCTGACTCGATGCGGTCGCGCAGTTTGTTCAGCGCGTCGCCGACCTCTTTCTTCTGCTCCTTCGGAACATCCTTGAGCTGGCCGAATAGCGCAGGGATGAGCCCCCCCTTGCGCCCGAAGTAGCGGACGCGGAGATCGGCGAGCGCCTTCACCTCGTTCGCGGATGCGAGCGCGGAATCGAAGTCGGAGCCGGCTTTCTGAATTTCGTCGAGCATAAAAAAAACGCGGGCCATTCTAGCCCGCGTTTCGGAGATTGCGAATCGAAGTGTTTTTTTACGCTGTCTTCTGCTTCTCGAGTCCCTTGCGCACGCTTTCGACGATGGCGGTAAAGGAGGCGGCGTCGCGCACGGCGATGTCGGCAAGGATCTTGCGATCAATCTCGTTGCCGGTGGCCTTGAGGCCGGCGATGAGCTGCGAGTAGGAGATTCCGTTCATGCGGGCGGCTGCGTTGATGCGTGCGATCCACAGCGTGCGGAAATCGCCCTTGCGATCTTTGCGGCCTGCGAAGGCGAAGTTCAGACCACGCTGGACCTGCTCCTTCGCGACGCGGTGGCCGCGCGACTTCATCCCGTAGTAGCCCTTGGCCAGCTTCAGGATTTTCACGCGGCGGTTTTTTCTTTTTGGACCTCGTTTGACTCTCGGCATCGTTTCTCCTCGTTTTCCTTCGTTATGAGCGGCCAGGCCAGGAGTGGTGATTGCCCGGACGCGCTCTGGTTGAGCAGGACTGTCCTGCTATTTATACGGCAGCATCCGCCGCACGGTCTTCGCGTTGGACGGCGAGACCACGGCCTCACCCGCGAGAGACGCCTTACGGCCCGGCGACTTCTTGGTGAGGATGTGCGAGTGAAACGCGTGTCCGCGCGTCAGCTTGCCCGTTGCGGTTTTCTTGAAGCGCTTCGCGGCGCCACGGTGTGTCTTCATCTTCGGCATGAGGCTCTTCCTTTAGCTGGTGTTCGAACCGAGCCCGAGCGGTTTTGATTCCCTCGGCCCTCAGCCCTCCGGCCCTCGGCCCTATTTATTGGGTGCGATTACGATCGCCATCCGGTTGCCCTGCACGTCCGGATGTGCGTTTTCGGCGGCTCCAAATTCCTTGACCTCGACCAGCAGCCGGTCGAGGACGGCCCGGCCGAGCTCCATGTGCGACATCTCGCGGCCGCGGAATCGGATGATCGCCTTGACCTTGTCGCCGTGCTCGAGGAACCGCACGATGTTGTTCTTTTTGAAGTCGAAATCGTGCTCGTCGATGCGGGGGCGGAACTGCACCTCCTTGACGACGATCACCTTCTGCTTCTTCTTCGCTTCTCCCTGCTTTTTCTTCTGCTGGAAGATGTATTTCCCGTAGTCCATGACTTTGCAGACCGGCGGGTTTGCGGTCGGCGAGATCTCGACGAGGTCGAGGTCCTTCTCCCGAGCCATTTCCTGGGCCTGCGCAAGGGGCACGATGCCCACCTGGCCGCCTTCAGCATCAATGAGGCGAACCTCAGGAATGCCTCGGATCATGTCGTTGATACGTGATTCTGGTTCTGCGGGTCTACGGTCGAAACGGGAGCCTCGTCGCGGTGGAAAAATAAACGGGTTCCTCCTTTAAGTGAGCGCGGTAGCGGGGGAATCTACGAATAAGAGCTTACAAAGTCAAGGAGCGGGTCTCGATGAGGTGCCTGGTCTGCGCGATCAGTTCCTCGACATTGACCGCGCCCTGGTCGCCGCCGCTCCGCTTTCGCAGACTGACGGTTCCGCTCCCCGCTTCCTTCTCGCCAACCACAAGCATGTACGGGATCTTCCTGAGCTGCGCAGTTCGTACCTTGGCGCCGAGCTTTTCGTCGCTCCGATCGACCTCGATCCGGAGTCCCGCCGCGTGCAGTTTCTTCGCGACTTCGTCCGCGTAATCGACGAACTTCTCGGAGAGCGGAAGCACGGTTGCCTGCACAGGCGCGAGCCAGAGAGGGAAGGCGCCAGCGAAGTGCTCGACGAGAATCGCGATGAAGCGCTCGAACGATCCGTAGATCGCGCGATGCAGCACTGCAGGGCGATGCTCGGCGTTGTCCTCGCCGATGTAGGTGAGATCGAAACGCTCGGGCGCGTTGTAGTCGAGCTGGATGGTGCCGAGCTGCCACCTGCGGCCGATGCTGTCGGACACGTCGAAGTCGATTTTCGGACCGTAGAACGCGCCGTCGCCTTCCTTCAGCTCGTAGGGGAGGCTGAGGGAGTCGAGCGCGCTGCGGAGCAGACTCTCCGCTCGGTCCCAGAGCGCGTCGTCGCCGATCCGCTGCGGCGGACGGGTCGCGAATTTCGCGGTGTATTCGAATCCGACCGCTTTATAAACGTGATCGAGAAGTGCGACGAAGCGCCGCACCTCATCCGGCACCTGATTCTCGAGACAGTAGATGTGCGCGTCGTCCTGAGCGAACTGCCGCACGCGCGTGAGGCCGCTCAGCGTTCCCGACGCTTCATTCCGATGAAGGATGTCCTGCGTGTGCAACCGCAGCGGGAGATCGCGATAGCTGTGACGCTTCAGCCCGAAGTAGAGATGGTGCGAGGGGCAGTTCATCGGCTTGAGCGAGAAGTCGTGCTCCTTCGTCTCGTTGTCGAGGACGAGGAACATGTTCTCGCGGTACTTGCCCCAGTGACCGCTGATCTCCCAGAGACCTTTGTTGTAGAGGAGCGGCGTTTTGATCTCGACGTAGCCGTTCTCGAGCGCGAGGTCGCGCATGAACTGCGAGAGGGTCTGATAGAGCGTGGTGCCTGACGGCGTCCAGAATGCCGCGCCCGGCGCGAGAGGGTGAAAGAGGAAGAGGTCGAGCTCCTTGCCGAGCTTGCGGTGGTCGCGCGCCTTCGCCTCTTCGGTCCGCTTGAGATGCTCCTCCAGCTCTTTCGGATCGCTCCACGCGGTTCCGTAGATGCGCTGGAGCATCGGATTCCTCACATCGCCGCGCCAGTAAGCGCCGGCGACAGACGTCAGCTTGAACGCGCCGAGGCGACCGGTGGAGGGAACGTGCGGCCCGCGGCAGAGATCGAACCAATCGCCCTGGCGGTAGACGGAAATCGGCTCGTCGCCCGGGATCGCTTTGATGATCTCGACCTTGAACTTTTCGCCGAGCTTGTCGAAGGTCTCGATCGTCTGCTCGCGGCTCCACTCTTCCCGGCGCACCGGGAGATCGCGCTTGACGATCTCCTGCATCTTCTCTTCGATGCGGCGCAGGTCGTCCTCGAGAAACGGACGCTCGGTCGCGAAGTCGTAATAGAAGCCGTTCTCGATGACCGGACCGATCGTCACCTGGGTGCCGGGAAAGAGCTCCTGAACGGCGTGCGCCATGAGGTGCGCGGTCGAGTGGCGGATCGTGTTGAGTCCGGCCTCGCTCTTCGGCGTGATGATCTCGATCCGCGCGCCGTCGTGCACCTTCGCGTAAATGTCGACGGCTTTTCCGTCGATCTTGCCCGCGAGCGCATCTTTCGCGAGGCGCCGGCCGATCGCGGCAGCGACATCGGCAAGAGTCGCGTCATCGGGGACTTCTTTCTGTGAGTTGTCGGGGAGTATTACGTGCATGACATCGAAGAGAATGTTGAATGTTCAATGTTGCATGTTGAACGTTGAGAGGGATTCAACATTCAACATTCAACATTCGACATTCAACATTCCCGCTTCCCTCCAAAACTAAAACAGGGCCCGAGGGCCCTGTCAGGTGATTCGCTATTTAGCACACGATCAATGACAGGGCACGCCGGGAGTCCGGCTGGTCGTTCGAGTCTGGGTCGTCGTTGCCGTGAGAGTCATCGTGACAGACCGCGGAGTATAGCTAACCGCGGAGCCGGGCGTCGAGTCTAACGGCGCATGATGAAGCTCGCATTCCTGCTTCTGCTCGCCGCCGTTCCGTTGCGCGCCGATCTCGCATCCCAAGTGCGAGGAGTCTCTGGATGGGCGGGCTACTCGGTTCCGATCGCCGATGGGCGCCATGTGCTCTGCTCTTGGGAGTCCACGACGATCGAGTCTCACCGGGAAACAGCGTCAGGTTCGCTTCTGGTGCTTTACGAAGTTGCTGACGGCAGCGTGCGGAGCGTCCGCGTTTCCTCGCCGGAATGCCGCGCGACGAAGCAGATCCACTGGATTCAGGGCGTCGATCCGCGCGAGAGCGTTCGGTTCCTGCGTGCGTTGGTCGATGACGACGACGTCTCGAGGAAGGCGCTCACCGCGCTTGCGCTGCACCGCGGCGTCGAGGACGACCTGATCCGGGTCGCACGCGATCACGCATCGGCGAGCGTGCGCGGCCACGCGCTCTTCTGGGTCTCTCAACATGCCGGTGAGAAAGCGGCCGCCGCTCTTCGTCAGGCGGTCGACAACGATCCCGAGACGCGGGTGAAGGAGAAGGCGGTCTTCGGAATCTCGCAGCTTCCCGACGAGCGTTCGATTCCGATGCTGATCGATCTGATGAAGACGCACCGCAACGCCGCCGTCCGGAAGAAGGCGGCATTCTGGCTCGGACAGAAGAACGACCCGCGCGCACTTGCCGCGTTTGAGGACATTCTTCGCTGAAGGAAAAGGGACGAAATGAAAAATGCAAGAAGCAGGAAGAGGAGTTGGAGACGGGAATTGTGAATGTTGAATGTTAAATGTTGAATGTTGAAATCATTGCTCGCCTGCACCGCCATTCAACATTCAACATTCAGCATTCCCGTCCCCCATTCCGCATTTTGCATTTTGCATTTCCTCCCCTCCCTCCCACACCCCAATTGCCCCTGGCGCAACAGCTCCCCCGGACATAGCATGTGGACATCCCGGCAACCTGGAGGTCCCCCATGGGCAGCATCGCTGTCTGCTCGGTGATTCCCCCTCACATTCTGCGGAGCATTGCGGAGCGCGGTGACGCGAGTGCGCGGCGCGATGCGCAGGCTTCGCTCGACCTTTCCGCGGCGTTTCGCGGCGAGCGACTCGCGGTCGCGGTGCTCGCCGGTCCGCCGCTGCTGCCATCGGCGACCAGGCGGCGGACGATCTTCGATGCGCGCAACGCAACCGAGCTTCCCGGTAAGCGCGTGAGAAGCGAGGGAACTCCCCGCTCGAACGATGCCGCGGTCAACGAGGCGTATGAGAGCGCGGGAGCGACGCTCGAGTTTTTCCGCCGCGCCTACGAGCGCAACTCGCTCGACGGCTGCGGACTCCGTCTCGATGCGACCGTCCATTACGGCGTGCGTCACGACAATGCGATCTGGAACGGAATACAACTCATCTATGGCGACGGCGACGGCCGCTACTTTCGCCGCTTCACCGGTGCGATCGATGTCGCGGCGCACGAGCTGACGCACGGGATCGTGCAGTACACGGCGGCGCTCGACTATCAGGGGCAGTCGGGCGCGCTCAACGAGCACTTCGCCGACGTTTTCGGCGTGCTCGCGAAACAGTACTCAGCGAAGCAGACTGCAGCGCGTGCGGACTGGCTCGTCGGTGCCGGCATCTTCACGCGGCGCGTCAAGGGCGACGCGGTCCGCTCGATGAAAGCGCCCGGCACCGCCTACGACGATCCGATCCTCGGCCGCGATCCGCAGCCCGCTCACATGCGCGACTACTTCAAGACGCGTCTCGACAATGGCGGAGTGCACGTGAACTCCGGCATTCCGAACCATGCCTTCTTCCAGGTCGCGACGCTTCTCGGCGGGAAAGCGTGGGACGTATCAGGCCGTATCTGGTATCGCGCGTTGACGCAACTGCTCCGTTCAAAATCGACGTTCCAGGATTGCGCCGATGCGACCTACGAGGCGGCCGCTACGCTCTTCGGACGTTCCAGCGCCCCGCATCAGGCGGTGCTCGCCGGATGGAAAGCTGTCGGAATCACTTTGTCGGAAAGCGTCATCCGGAGAGGTCCCCGGCTTCAAATCAAGGCCGCGGAGGCGTTCCATCCGCCCGCCGGTGGCGCGGAAGTCTCGGTCGAGATTCCGCTGCTTCGCGTTTCAGAAGGTACCGAGTGCTGAGTGCTGAGTGCTGAGTGGCACTCATGACTCGACCCCAACTATCCTTCCGCGCGTGCGCCGAACGCTGCTTCTTCTCGCGCTGCTTTGCGGCTGCCGGTCGGCGGTTGAGCTCGAGCGTGCGCTCATCGTCCCTGCCGATGTGGAGAAGGCGATCGTGGCGGAGCAGATGCTCGCCGCAAGTTACGAAGTGCTTCCCGCGCCCGGCGAGCCGTGGTTCGAAGTGCGAGGACTGAGGGCTGAGGACTGAGGACTGAGTAACCCCTCCCTCGATGCCTGGTATCTGTGTGGCGGCGGGCGCCCTCGCCCGCCGCTTGGGCGGGGAGGCTGGGCGCCGGTAGTCCAGAGCGAACGACTTGCCCTCGCGTCTGGCGATCATCGTATTCGTGCGGGGGATCCTTCGCCGTCTTCGCGGCTTCTAATGAACCTGTCCTGCGATCAGGGGCAACAGGGGACGGAAAGCCGCCGGCTTGAGAGCCGGCGCCACATCGCTCGCGAATGCTGAATACCAGGCATGCCGGATGCGGCAGAACTCGAGCGCAGGGGACGAAAGACCG
>JAENWF010000013.1 GCA_016650215.1 Thermoanaerobaculia bacterium | reverse complement strand
TGCTGCCACGAGCCATGCGTGACGTGGCGCCGGCTTTAGCCGGCGGCTTTCCGTGCCCCTCTGAGTTCATCACCTCTCGCATGGCGCGCGCCGCCATTCCCGAGCTCTGGATGACATTGCCCGGTAACCGCCGGTGCCACCGTTGACCCTTCGCTTCGCTCAGGGTTGACCACCCTCCCCTGACGCTTAGTGCACCCCGCCCATCAGCCGCTTGATCGGTTTCACGAGCGTGACCAGAATCAATCCGGCCGCCAGGGTCGTTGCTGCGACGGCGCCGAACAGCGTCGGCAAAGGCAGTCTGTCGAAGAATCCGGCGGCGTAGCCGCCGAGTTTGTTGCCAAGCGCGAGCGACAGGAACCAGACGCCCATCATCAGGCCAACGATCTTCGGCGGCGAGAGCTTCGTTACCATCGAGAGGCCGACGGGACTGAGACACAACTCGCCCCACGTCTGCAACAGGTACACGCCGATGAGCCACATCGGGCTGACGCGGATGCCGTATTTCTGCGCGATTGCGGCGCCCGGCACGAGCAGAAGGAACGAGAGTCCGACGAGCAGCAGTCCGAACGCGAATTTGGTCGGACTGGATGGTTCGCGACTGCCGAGGCGAAGCCAGAGCAGTGCGAAGATCGGCGAGAAGATGATCACGAACATCGGCTGCACGGACTGGAACGTGCTCGACGGGAAGTTGATACCGGCGAAGTCGAGCCGCGTAAGCCGGTCCGCGAAGAGGTTCAGACTCGAGCCTGCCTGCTCGAATGCGCCCCAGAAGAGCATCGAGAAGACGAAGAGGATTCCGATCACCGAGATCCGCCGCCACTCCTGCGGCGTGAACGTGACGCGATGCTCCGCTTCGACGCGCGCTTCCTCTGTTCTCTCGGCCGCATGTCGCGCGAGGCCCTCGGCGATGTGCCGCCGGCCGAGCACGTACTGAATCACGCCGATCGTCATTCCGAAGCCGGCGGCGGCGAAGCCCCAGTGCCAGTTGACGCGCTGCGCGAGCGGCCCGCAGATGAGCGGCGAGATGAACGCACCGAGATTGATCCCCATGTAGAAGATCGAGAAGCCGGCGTCGCGGCGCTTGTCATCCCTGTCGTAGAGCGTTCCGACGATGCCGCTCACGTTTGGCTTGAGCAGACCGGTACCGATCACGATCAGGATCAAGCCGACGAAAAACATCTGCTGCGAGGAGGAGGCCATGGAGAAATGGCCGAGGGCGATGATGACGCCGCCGAGGAGAACGGAGCGATAGAGGCCGAGAAATTTGTCCGCGATCCATCCGCCGGGGATCGACATCGCGTACACGCCCATCGTGTACCAGCCGTAGATTGACGCGCCGCGCTCGGTGGTGAGACCAAGGCCGCCGCTGGTTGCTGGCGCGACCATGTAGAGGAGCAGAATCGCGCGCATGCCGTAGTAGCTGAAGCGCTCCCACATCTCTGTGAAGAAGAGCGTTGCGAGTCCACGCGGATGTCCGAACCACTGCTTGCCGTCAGTCATCGTTCAGCCTGCCTCGGAAACATTGTCGCCTCTTCTCGCTGCGGGTGCCAAAACATCGTGTATCTTCCGCCGAACACTTGCGATTGACGGGGGTCGACTGATGGCAGCAGCGACAGAAAAGCATCCGCGTGGGTTGTATGTGCTGTTCGGGACCGAAATGTGGGAGCGTTTCAGCTTCTACACGGTCAGCGCGATGCTCTCGCTCTACCTGCGCGACTCCACGCAGGGCTTCTCGTTCACCAATGCCCGGGCCGCGTCGGTCGTATCGACGTACCAGATGTTCATCTACTTCACCCCGCTCCTCGGCGGGTTGATCGCCGACCGCCTTACCGGCTTCAGAAAGGCGATCATCATCGGCGGCATTTCATTCATGATCGGCCACGCGCTTCTGGCCGTGCCGAACAACCTGTTTATCTGTTACCTGGCGCTAACGTTCCTCGTGATCGGCAATGGCTTCTTCAAGCCGAACGTCTCCTCCCTGGTCGGCAACCTTTACGCGGAGGGAAGCCACCTCAAGGATAAGGCGTACGTCATCTTCTACATGGGAATCAACGTCGGTGCGCTGCTCGCGCCGCTCGTAGCGAACTTCATCAAGCCGCGCTGGGGTTTTCACCCCGCATTCTTCATGGGTGCGATCGGGATGGTGTTCTCGCTCATCGTGTTCGGGCTGAACCAGAAGTGGGTGCGTCACGCCGATCGTCGCGGCGGTGCCCTCGCGGATCCGAAGGCGGCGGCGACGGCGGAAGACCTCCCGCCTGTTGTGAACGAGCAGGCCAGGCTGATGGAGGCGGTTCCGGAGTGGAAGCGGATCGTGGCGCTCATCGTCATCTTCATCATCGTGATCGTCTTCTGGATGGTGTTTCACCAGAATGCGGTCTCGCTGATCTGGTGGGCCGAGGATCACTCGCGTGCGTTGCCCGGCATTCTGTCGTTCGCAATCAATCCGCTCTACATCATCATTCTGTCGATTCCGCTCGCGCTGTTCTGGGGCTGGCTCGACAAGAAAAACATGGAGCCGTCGACGCCGGTCAAGATGATGATCGGGATGGTGCTCACGGGGTTGTCGTTCGTCATCCTCTACTTCTCCGCGAATTCTGGCGGCTTCACGAAGCCGGTGTTCAAGGTCGTGCAGACAAGCGCTGCCGAAACATGGGTGAGCATCGCTCCGGAGGCGCGCGCGCACCTCGGCATCACCGCGCCCGGAACGAAGCTCGACGAGAAAACGGAAGGCTGGCGCGTGAGCGGAGCCGGCGGTGTGGTGAAGGACGACTACGTCCGTTACGAGGGTTCGTCGAACGGGGTGATCAACGTCGGACCGACGACACGCGTTTCCGCGGCGTGGTTGATCATCGCCTACTTTGTACTCTCGCTCGGGGAGCTGATGCTGAGCCCCATGGGCCTTTCGCTGGTCTCGCAGGTTGCACCCATCCGGATGCGCGGGCTGATGATGGGTGGCTGGTTTGCCGCGACGGCCATCGGCAACAAGCTCACCGGCGTGGCGAAGTACTGGGACCTCTGGTCGCACGCAAACTTCTTCATCATTCTCGCGTCAATGGCGTTGATCATGGCCGTGGTGCTCGCGCTGTTGCTCCGCCCGTTGAAGAAGGCGATGCCCGGGGTTTAGTTGCCCCTCGCGATCGAATCGAATGTCGCGCTTGCTCCGCTGACCACGATCGGGATCGGCGGCGCCGCGCGATTCTTTTTTCGCGCGAAACGCGTTGATGAGATCTACCTGGCCGTCGAGTGGGCGCGCGACAACGGCTGCGAGCTCTTCATCCTCGGCGGCGGCAGCAATCTGCTGATCTCCGACGGCGGCTTCGACGGGCTCGTGGTGCACGCCGATCTGCGCGGGATCACGATCGAGAGCGAAGACGAGTACGCGACGGTAAAGGTTGCCGCGGGCGAGCCGTGGGACGAATTCGTCGCGATGGCAATCGGGAATCGATGGGCGGGCGTCGAGTGTCTGTCGGGCATCCCCGGCTCGACCGGAGCGACGCCGATCCAGAACGTGGGCGCGTACGGGCAGGATGTCAGCGAGACGATCGTCCGCGTCGAAGCGCTCGACCGGACGACAGGGCGTGTGCGAACGTTCACAAATGCGGAGTGCCGTTTCGGATATCGCGCGAGTCTCTTCAAGAATCATGAGCGCGACCGGCACGTCGTCGTCTCGGTGACTTTCCGGCTGAAATGCGACGGCGCCGCATCGATCCGCTATCCCGAGCTGAAGAAGTTCATCGAGGAGAAGGGGGTTTCGATCGATGATCTTCAGGGCGTGCGCGATGCGGTGATCGCGATTCGAAAGCGGAAGGGGATGGTCATCGATCCCTCCGATCCCGACACGAAGAGCGACGGCTCGTTCTTCATGAATCCGGTCGTTACGCTGGCGGAGTACGCGTCATTCGCGCGGCGCGAAGGCGCTAACGCCGCGCCGCACTTTCCTTCCGAGGATGGCAACGTCAAGCTTTCGGCTGCGTGGCTGATCGAGCATGCCGGTTTCAATAAAGGATTCACGCACGGCAATGTGGGACTTTCCTCGAAGCACACGCTCGCAGTGATCAACCGCGGAGGAGGAACGGCGAAGGAAGTCGTCGAACTCGTCGCAATGATTCAGAAGCGGGTGCGCGAGCAATTCGGCATCGAGATCCATCCCGAACCGAACTTCATCGGGTTCTAAAAGGTCAGCGTCGCAGTGGATGAAGTTAGTGTGGCGGCGGGCGGCCCCGCCCCCCCCCCCCGGGCGGGGGCGGGCGC
>JAENWF010000012.1 GCA_016650215.1 Thermoanaerobaculia bacterium | reverse complement strand
GGTCATCCCGAGCCGTCTCGACCTGCGCCGCGTCGCCGCTCACTACGCGGTCGCTTCGCTCTTCGACAACTTCGACGATGAAGCGCGCATCTACTGCTACGACGTCCTCCGCCACGACATCGAGATTCAGAAAGCTGGGCGCGCCCGCATCGCCGCCGGCTCGCTCACCGTCCGCTCGACCATCACGCGCGAAGAGGAGCACTTCGATTTCGCCGTCCTCCACCTCGGCGAGACTGAGCTGACCGGCGGGGTCCGCATTGCCGGTCCGCGCGACAACTACGAAGCGCTGAAACGCGAGCTGATGGAGGCGATGCAGCCGGGCGGCATTCCCGGAATGATTCGCCTGCTCGACGCCTTCTACGCCGAATCGTCGCTCTCGATCCGCTCGCTCTTCCGCGACGAGCAGCGGCGCATCTTCAACATCCTCTGCAACGCCACACTCGAGGAGGCGGAGTCGGCGTTCCGCCAGCTCCACGAGCGCTACGACCCGCTCATGCGCTTCCACACGCGCCTCGGCATCCCGGTTCCGAAGGTCCTGCGGACTGCCGCAGAGTTCGATCTCAACGTGCAGCTCCGCAAACTGATCGAAGGACCGAATCCGCCCGTGGTTCAGATCGAGTCACGGCTGCGCGAGGCGCACGAGGAGAAGGTCTCGCTCGACGAGACGACTCTGATGGCGCTGCAGCAGGCGATCGAACTCGCGGCCGACCGCTTCCGCGAACGGCCCGAGGACATCGATCGTCTCGAGACGTACGAGTCGCTCGTCTCGGTCGTCACCGAGTCGGACCTCATCGTCAACATGCGCCATCCGCAAAATGAGTACTACGTGATGAAGGGCTCGGTCCGTCCCGCGTTCGCGGCGAGCGGTAACGGGTCGCGCGAGGCGAAGCGCTGGCTCGAGCTCTTCGACTCGCTCGGCGAGAAACTGACGATCAGTCCCGAGGCGTTCGCCTAGTGGCGCACACCTCCGATACCCTCGACCGCAACACGAAACGCGTCGCCGGCGTCCTGCTGCATCCGACCTCGCTGCCCGGCCGCTTCGGTACCGGAGACCTCGGCGACGAGGCGATCGCATTCCTCGACTGGGCCGCGTCCGCCGGAATGAAGCTGTGGCAGGTGCTGCCTCTCAACCCTCCCGGATTCGGCTACTCGCCGTACGGCTGCACGTCGTCGGTCGCCGGCAATCCGCTGCTGATCTCGCCGCAGCGACTGCTCCAGGAAAATCTTCTGACCGCGGACGATCTGGCACATCCGCCGGACTTTCCCGCCGATGAGGCAAGCTTCGATCGTTCCGAGACCTGGAAAGGCCGGCTCCTGCGGATTGCGTGGGATCGATTTCAACGGAAAGCAACCGCCGAACAGAAGTCGAAGCTCGAAGCGTTCGAGAACGCGCCCGAACAGAAGGATTGGCTGCACGATTTCGCGCTCTACATGGCGCTGAAGGAACGCGCGGCCGGCGTGCCGTGGTGGGAATGGCCTGCCGGATTCGCCGCGCGCGACAAGCAGGCGATCACGCGCGCCGAACGCGAACTGGACGGCGAGATCCGCTTCCAGAAATTCATCCAGCATCATTTCTTCGCGCAATGGAAGTTGGTTCACGAAGCGGCGAAGGCCCGCGGCATCAGCATCATGGGCGACGTTCCGATCTACGTCGCGAGCGACAGCGCCGACGTCTGGTCGCACAAGGATCTGTTCCAGCTCGACGAGAAGGGAGCGCCCCTCGTCGTCGCCGGCGTCCCTCCCGACTATTTCAGCGCGACAGGTCAGCGCTGGGGCAATCCGCTCTACCGCTGGGACGTGATGCAGAAGACAGGATTTGCATGGTGGATCGCGCGCGTCCGGGCAAATCTGCGTCTTGCCGACACGATCCGCCTCGATCACTTCCGCGGCTTCGCGGCGTATTGGGAAATTCCGGCACACGAGCCGACCGCCGTCAACGGACGATGGATGCCTGGACCCGGCATGGCGCTGTTCGACGCGCTGCGCGCGGCGCTCGGTGACCTGCCGCTCGTCGCCGAGGACCTCGGATTCATCACGCCTGAAGTGAACGAGCTGCGCCGCGGTTCCGGATTCGCGGGGATGAAGATCCTGCAGTTCGGATTCTCGCAGCCCGACAGCATTCATCTGCCGCATCGCTTCGAGTCACACACGGCTGTCTACACCGGCACGCATGACAACGACACCGCGCGCGGCTGGTTCGACACGGCGCCCGCGAATGATCAGGCACTCGCGCGAACATACCTCGGCGACGATTGCAGCGATTTCGCCTGGTCCCTCATCCGCGCCGCTTACACCTCCGTCGCCGACATCGCGATCGTCCCCGCCCAGGACATCCTCGGCCTGGGCAGCGAGGCAAGAATGAACCGCCCGGGCGACACACTCCACAACTGGAGATGGCGCGTTCGCGACGGAGCACTCACGCCGGATCACGCTCAACGCCTGAAGCGCCTCGCCGAACTGACCGGCCGGGTCTAGCCGGGCGGGGGCAACCGCACCGCAACGCTGGCTTCTGTGTGGGGGCGGGCGCCCTCGCCCGCCCCGAGCACGGCGCGAACCAAACCCTTGCGACTTATCGACCCGCGCCGCAGAAAACTCCTGAAGTCACCGAGGATTGATCGTGGTCACGAACTGAGTCTCATCGTGTGACTGTCGCGGGTCACTGCGGTGAGCTGACCGTCATCTCGTGCGTTTCGTTGTTCACCGTGGCGACGAAGCCCCAGATCTTCATTCCTTCGGAGAGCGGTGTGATCTCGATTCTCACTCTCGGGAACGCTCGCGCCTCCGGGTACACATCGAACAGATTGTTCACGACCTGCATCGACGGCTCGGGCCGAAGTGGAAATTCGGCGTCGGCGCCAGGCTGCAGCGTAAGATCGAATTCTCTAATCGGATTCACCGGTTCAGGTTGGAACCAGTCAAGCCGCAGCGGGAACACACGAACACGGACCTTCTGATCGGGTTGGGTCGTCGCGTGATAGACCCGCAATGAGTGACGAAACCGCGCATCGGTCGGGACGTCGATCAACGTAATCACGCCCTCCCGAAAATCTTGTTCCGGCACAACGGGCACCTCGACGCCAGCACTGGAGGACTGGCGTGAGAGATCGCGGACGCGCAGCGAGAAAACGAATTGATCGACGTACGCGGTCTCAATCCAGAACAGTCGCCCGTGCAGCAATCCCCCAAGAGGCCGGAGGCGCAGCCCATATCCCTTCGCCAGCGGGCGCGGGGGGAGATTCGGGGATGGAAACGACTCGGGGTACGGGAAAAACTTCGCCGTGGCAGGCCCCGTATTCATCAACACGAAGTCCGTATCCCACAACGACCCATTGGCACCGAATGCGGTGGTATGAATCGGCAGCAGCACGAACGACATGTCGCCCTCGGCAGCCAGGGCAGAATGTGATGTCAGAGTCGCGACGAACGTGGCGAGCAACAGATACTTTGTCATAGAGGCAGTTCTCATTTCGCTACGTATTAATAACTACTCACTGCTCGCGACGCGTGATGATCAACACGTCAACAAGTGAGGCTACTTCGGCTCGTCGCGGATGGCTTCCAGCTCAGCGATAACTTCGAAGTCTTTCGGACGGCCGGCGGCGCGTTTCGCAGCGACTCCGCCGACGATGCGTCGGTTAACCGTTAACCGCCTATAGGCCAAAGTTTAAAGGCTCAGCATCAACGACTTACCCACGATCGCGACCGACGACACACCACGTCTCCCTGCCCCCGGAATTCTCTTCGGGCAGGTCGCGTTCCGCCTATCGTTACATTAGTGATTTGCCACACGCAGAGAAGCAGCCCGCAACGGTTGAGAGTCTCCAGTTTGGCAGCACGGAAAGGAGATTCACCCGTGAAAACCAACGGTACAGTCAAGTGGTTCAACGACGCGAAGGGCTTCGGCTTCATCACAACTGAAGGCGGAGAGGATGTGTTCGTGCATTTCAGCGCGATCCAGTCGCAGGGCTTCCGTTCGCTCGCAGAAGGCGCGAACGTCGAGTTCGAAATTACCCGTGGACCGAAGGGCCTCCAGGCCTCGAACGTCTACATCGTCTGATCCATTAGGATATCGACGTTAACCGAAGGGGACAGCTCAGGCTGTCCCCTTTTTTCATTTTCGCGCGACGACGAGATCCTGGTACGTCGCAGGATTCTCACCCTCCACCCACATCCCGCGCGAGACCAGCTGCACCTCGAGACCGCGATCGCGCAGTGCGCGCTCGACGACCGCGCGGTCGAAGGCGATCGCTGCCTCCGGATCGGACGGTTCCTGAACCGCCCACCACTCGTCGGGATTGAGATGAACGCCGGCTCCAGCTCTCGCGCTCGCAACCGCGCGCGGACCGCATCGTCGAGAAGGAAGAACGTGAGGATCGAGCCCATGAAGACGACGTCGACCGATGCGTCTGCGGCGGGAAACACAAACTCGGTGGCCGCAACCCCGCCGCGGCTGTTGTAATGGCGGCTGTAGACATCCGAGTGGATGAACTCGAAGTTCGGATGCTTCGATGAGATGGCGCGGCGGCACCAGAAAATCGCGGCGGATGACACATCGAATCCGATGTACGACCCCGTCGTCAGATGCCGCGTGAGCGGCACGGCGAGACGGCCGATTCCGCACGCCACGTCGAGGATTCGGTTGTCAGGCTGAAGAGCGCCTGGTCCGATCACCAGGGCAGCAAGATGCTTCCCGATCGCGCGAAAATCGCCGCCACCAACCGCGTCGATCCTCAGCCGCGAGGGCGTCATGGGAGCACGGCGCCGGGTGATGACGTCGAATGTGTCGAGGGCGATGAGACGAAGGGTGCGGAGGTTCATGCGGGAAGTTCGAGGGGACGGAAACCCGCCGGCTGAAGCCGGCGCCACGTCAGGCATGGCTTGGGGCAGGATTTGCGCGCGATTGTCTGAAGGGGACGGAAGACCGCCGGCTTGAGAGCCGGCGCC
>JAENWF010000011.1 GCA_016650215.1 Thermoanaerobaculia bacterium | reverse complement strand
TTCACGAGAAGCAGGGTCTTGTGCGGCTCGCGCCGGAGCTGCTGCGCGATGTCGCGGTCCTCAGACACCACGCCGGCCGAGCCGTCGACGACGAAGAGGATGAAGTCGGCCTCCTCGAGCGCATGCGTTGCCTGCGCGCGGATTTCGTCAGCGTACGCGGACATCGGAGTGTCGCCATACTCGAGACCGCCCGTATCGGTCAGTTCGAAGCGCCGGCTGTCGTCGAGCTCAACGACGGCCGTGAGCCGGTCGCGCGTCATGCCCGGCATGTCATGCGTCAATGCGCGCCGCTGCCGGGCTATGCGGTTGAACAACGTCGACTTGCCGACATTCGGCCGGCCGACGATCACGATTTTCTTCAGATTCTGATCTGCCATGCGATGAGTACGAGAAGCGCTCCTGCCGCGGTGTTGAAGAAGTTCAGGACTCCGTTGGGGACCGGATCGGACTGCTTCCGGTTCCACGAGCCCGCGATGCTTTCGAGGTACGAGCCGAGAAATGCAGCGGCTGTCAGGATGATGAGCCCACGGGCTCCAAGTGCGCGCATGGTACCAAGAGAGATCGCCGCGACGATGAATCCTGCGATCAGCCCCGCGAGAGTCCCCTCCAGTGACACCGCCCCCTCGGTTCCCACCGGCACGCGTTTGAGCGTGAGCGGTAGAAATGCGCGGCGTCCCGCAAGCTGTCCGATCTCCGAGGCGGTCGTATCGGCGGCAGCGGTCGCCAGCGACCCGAGCCCCATCATGACCGGCAGCAGTGCGGCCTCGGCGGCATGTCCGAGGCGCGCGACGGCGATCGCGCAGATCGCGGCGATTCCGACATTCGAGAACGCGTGGCTGAATCCGCGGCGACCTCCCCTCTCCTGCGCAAGTCCGAGCCGTGCCTTGCGCGCGTAACCGATCTTTGTAGTCAGCGTCCCGATGACGAAGAAGGCGAGAAGCGCGACGTAGAGCGGAAAACCGGCGCCGAGGATGAGGATCGCGCCGAGAACCCATCCGCCGATCGCACCGGAAAGATCGACGCTCCTGGCGAACCAGCCGGCGATTGCGAGGAGCGTATTAATCGCGAGCCACGTGAGCGAATGCGGCGGCAATGAGTACGGCACCGCCGGAAGCTCCGCAATGACGAGGACGACCACGGCTGCGATCGGCACCGTGAGGTTGTCATCGACTCTGAGCGGCAGCGATTCGACGATCGCCGCAACGACGACTGCGATGACGACGGCGGCGATCGATCCCGCGCCGAGGAATCGCACGACCGCAATTCCGGCGATGCTTCCCGCGATCACGAACGTCAGCAGACCGCCGAGGCTCTTGTCTCGATTCCATGGAAGCCGCGCAATGCCGGCCGCCTTACCGGCGAGCGTCGCGAAGCCGTCGCCGAACGCGAGAGTCGTCCAGGCGATCGCCGCGATGTGAAGCTGTTCGCGGAAGACGACGACGAGCAGCAGAACCATCGCGGGATAGATGACGATCCCGGCATCGAATCCACGCTCGTGCCGCGCGACGGAGCGTCCCACTACCCGGTGAAGCACGAGCCAGTTCCCGAGGACAGCGCTCACCGCCACACACGCCGCCACCCACCATGGCAGCCACTTCAGCGAGAACGCGAACAGCCCGAACGCAATGTGCAACGACTTGCGCAGACCCTCATTCGACTCATGCATCCCGCGCAACAGAATATCGCGAGGATCGGATGCGACGAGCTACTCGAGAGTTTCTGTCTTTGCGCAGCGCACGCGCGTCGGGGCTCTTATCGCAGGGTGAAGGTCATCCGTGCCTTAAAACGAACATCCAGCACGGGGTCTTGCCATTAATTTACGACACACCCTCGGTAAGATCTCGAGCCTGGTGAATGAAAGCGAGAATCTCGACCTGATCACTGCGAACGCGATAGATCAGCCGGTAGCGCGACACGAGCAATTCGCGAAGTGATGGATCGTTCCACTCCGGGACATGGCGGCCGCGGTTGGCGAACTGGCGCAAAGAGCGGGCAGCTTCGCGTGCTTCACCTATCAGAGTCGCTGCGTAGCGTGGCGAGTCTTTAGCGATGTAGGTTGCCGCGTCTTCGAGATGATTCCAGGCAGGACCGGACCAGACTACTCGCCAAGCCACTTGGTCATCCGGCGTTCGACCTCTTCCTGGCTGATAACGTCGCCGCGATCGACCGCAGCGATGCCATGCTCAATCGCCTGCCGAACGTAGATGTGATACTGGATGTCCTCGTACGACGCGTCTTCAGGCAGCGAATCCAGAAGTCGACGGACCTCTTCTTTGGCCTTGCCCATTCTTCTATTTTACGCGCTTGCGCAGCTTCGAGATTGATGATTTTCAGTGGAACCGTCTCCTCGGGGAACGTCAATCGGTTCAGGCGAGCGGTTGTCGCGCGAGCGCATTGCCTCTCTCTGCCTCTCCGCGCGTTTCCCTCTAGAATGCCTTCGAATGTCTGATGCTGTGAAACCGCCGCTCCTTTCGGTCATCGTCCCCTGCTACAACGAGCGGGCGACGGTGGCGGAGTTGCTTCGGCGCGTTCGCGCTGTGCCGATCGAGAAAGAGATTCTCGTCATCGATGACTGCTCGACCGACGGCTCGCGTGATGTCGTTGCGAATCTTGCGAAAGAGTGGCCCGAGATCCGTCAGATCCTGCAGGATGTGAATCAGGGGAAGGGAGCGGCGATCCGGCGCGGCATTGCGGAGGCGCGTGGCGAGATCGTCATCATTCAGGACGCCGATCTCGAGTATGACCCCGATGAGTACCCGAAGATCATTCAGCCGATCGTCGACGGGCACGCCGATGTCGTCTTCGGCTCGCGATTCGAAGGCTACCCCCGTCGCGTAATGCTCTACTGGCATCGCCTCGGGAACACGTTCCTCACATTCCTCTCCAACATGACGACCAACCTCGATCTCACCGACATGGAGACCTGTTACAAGGCCTTCCGCCGCGAGATCATCCAGTCGATTCCGCTCCGTTCGAACCGCTTCGGCATCGAACCGGAGATCACCGCAAAGGTCGCGCGCCGCGGCTATCGCATCTACGAAGTCCCCATCTCCTACTACGGCCGCGATTACTGGGAAGGGAAGAAGATCAACTGGAAGGATGGCTTCAGCGCGATCTGGACGATCCTGCGCTACGGCCTCTTCCACGATGCTGCGAGTGAGCCGCGCACGTACTCGACGATTCGCCGGCGAGGACGTCTCGAGCGCTACAACCGCTGGATCTGGGATCGCATGCGGCCATACGTCGGACAGCGAGTCCTCGAAGTTGGCGCCGGTCACGGGACGATGACGCGCTTCCTCTACGGACGCGACCTGATCGTCGTCACAGATAAAGAGACGGCCTACCTCGATCGCCTGCGCAACTCATTCCGCCGCAGACTCGGAATGCTCGTCGAGCCGCCCGACCTCGAGAGCGATGATGCGCTGAAGCTCGCTCATCACAAATTCGACACCGTGACGGCGATCAACGTGCTCGAGCACACAGTCGATGACGAAGCGGCGCTTCGACGCGCGCATCAACTCCTCGTTCCCGGCGGGCGCATCATCGTCTACGTCCCCGCGGGAAAGCATCTCTTCGGCGCGCTCGACCGCGGCATCGGACACCAGCGCCGCTACGACCGCGATGACCTGCGCGAGAAACTCGAGCGCGCCGGATTCGAAGTCGAAGAGATCGGCTATCAGAATCGGGTTGCGCAGCTCGCCTGGTGGCTCAACTCCACGATTCTCAAACGGACGCAACTCCCCGCGGGGCAGTCGCGCCTCTTCGATCGCTTCGTGCCGCTGTTCCGCGCACTGGAAGGCAAGAATCCGTCGAGCGGGCTCAGTCTCATCGCCGTAGGAAGAAAGAAAGCATGACCCGCGCCGCGGTGATTCTCGCGGGAGGCATCGGCACGCGGCTCCGTCCTCTCAGCTCCGACGAAAATCCGAAGCAGTTCCTTCAGCTATTCGACGGACAGTCACTGCTGCAGAAAACGTTCGCACGTCTTCGCCGGGTTCTCGACGTGCCCCACATTTTCGTATCGACAAACGAGACGTTCCGCGCGAAGTGCCTCGCACAGTTGCCTGGGCTTCCACCGGAGAATGTGATCGCCGAGCCTTCGCGCCGTAACACGGCGCCCGCGATCGCCCTCTGCTCGTTCGCGATCGCGCAACGCCTCGGCGACCCGTCGATCGCGTTTCTCCCCGCCGATCACTACATCGCCGACGAGGCTGAGTTTGCGCGCGTACTCGATCGCGCGTTCGCGTTCGCGGAGACGAGCGAGTTCATCGTCACGATCGGCATCACGCCCACCGAACCGAACACCGGCTACGGCTACCTCGAGCTCGGCGACGAGATCGCGCACGGCGTGATACGCCTCGTTCGCTTCAAGGAGAAGCCGACGAGAGAGAAGGCGGAGGAGTTTGTGCGCGCGGGAAACTACGCGTGGAACGGAGGGATTTTCGTCTGGCGCGTGAGCAACTTCCGCCGCGAGCTGGAGCAGCACGCACCCCAGATCGCGCGCGTCACGCTCGCGAACTACGACACGATGCCCTCGATCTCCATCGACTACGCGGTCATGGAGAAAGCTGAACATGTAGCGACGCTGCGCGGTGACTTCGGCTGGTCGGACATCGGCTCGTTCGAAGCCCTCGAGCGCGCGGGCGTCGTGCTCCCCGATGAGATCAAACCGGCGCGCGGCTGAAGACGCGCACCGCGTTGTCCCACAGGATCTTCTGCTCGATCTCCGCACCGAGGCTGAGCGAACGGAAGTCGGCGATGTTCTTCCGGATCGAGACGACGCCCGGCGACGGCCAGTCCGTGCCCCAGAGAGCCTTGTCGCCGAGGTCGGCCAGCCGCGGCACGTAGCGCAGCAACGCTTTCGGCGGGATACCGGAAAGATCGAGGAAGACATTGCGATGACGGCGCGCGAGAAACATCGCCGTCTCGCCATACAGCGGACGACCCACGTGCGCGAGAATGATCTTCAACCTCGGGAAATCGATCGCGACATCGTCCGCAGGCATCGGATCGGCGTAGACGTTGCGGGCGCGGGGAAAAATCGACGTTCCGGTGTGGATCATCACCGGCACTCCCCTCTCCTGGCATTCGCGATAAACCTCGGCGAGTTGCGGGAGATCGGCGCGATACGCGTTCGGCGCGAAGAGCTGATGCGGCGGATGAATCTTGATCAACCCGACGCCGAGGTCGAGAACGCGGTTGATCTCACCACGCACGTCTTTCTCGTGACGCGGATTCACCGATCCGGTCGCGATGAGCCGGTCCCGATGACCGCGCGTGAATCGCGCCACCCAATCGTTGACCTCCCGCGTGAAACCCATGACGTCGGGCGAGACGTAATTGATGCAGCACGCGCGCTCCACCCCGTTCTCGTCGAGGAAGCGAAGCACGCTCTCCGGCGACTCGAGAATTTCCCGCACGCCCGCATGCGCCGCGTCCTCGATCATCGGACGCACGTCCTCGGCAAGCATCGCCCACGGTTGAATGTGGATATGGCAGTCCCAGATCATCGGGACTCAACCAGGACTGAGGTTTGATCAAGGACTGAGGCCTGAACGAGGACTTGTAGCAGGACTGAGGACTGAGGACTGAGGACTGAGTCAGGCATGGCGGGAATGGACGTCATCCCGAGCGCGAGCGCTGGGAATGACGGCACGACGGGGCCACCGGTCGGCAAATGAAACCCGCGATCATGAATCAGACGATGCATCACTCAGTCCTCAGCACTCAGTCCTAACCGTCCTCAGCACTCAGCACTCGGTTCTACCCCAGCATCACCAGCCGCATGCAGATCGCGGTTTTCGGACATTCGTCCTGGAACTGGGTCGAGGCGAGCAGTTGCGGGTGGACCTCGTCGCGGTCGATCGTTTTGAAGCCTCGCTTCTTGAAATAGCCCTCGGCATCCGTGGTCAGGAGGTAGAACTCGCGAAGGCCTCTCGATGCGAGGCGGTCGAGAAGTTGCCTCACGAGCTTTCGGCCGAGGCCGTGGTTGCGATAGTCGGGATCGACTGTGATCGAGCGGAGGAGGGCGGCGACCTGATATGTCTCGGAGCCGCCGCAGCCGACCATGCGCTGGCCTTCGCGCGCGACGACGAACGTACGCCAATGCTCGTCGACGCCGTCGGTCGGCAGGTTGTTCGCGATAAGCAACGCCTTGATCGAACCGACGTCGTTCAGCGTCGCCGGCTCGATCTCGATTTCAGCCTCGGACATCACGCGATGGTAGAGAGTGCAGCCCCTTACCGCAACTCGAAGACCGCACTCACGACGTACATGTTCTCCTGCGATCCGCTCTCGATCGGAACGTCGCTGACCTGCGCCGACATCTCGGCCGAGCGCATCATCGCCATCGGTTGCGGCGGCGGGTTGCGCTGCGTGCTGTCGCTGATGGAGATCGCGCGGCCGAGCGAGCGGCCCGCGGCCTGCGCGAGGAGAGACGCTTTCGCGCGCGCGTCCGCAAAGGCGGCGCGGAGACCTTCATCGCGTCCCTTCGCCGGATCGGAGACTTCGAATTGCAGACCCGACGCCTGGTTCACACCGGCGCTGACGGCAACCTGCAGCAGTTTGCCGGCGTCGCTGACTTCCTTCCGCGTCACGGTCACGTTGTTCGAGACCTGATAGCCGAGGATGCGCGGCAGCTTGCCCTGCGAATAGTCCTGCTGCGGCCAGATCGCGAAGTTACTCGTGCGGATGTCGGCGTCGGTCGCGCCGTTTTTCTTCAGCGCCGCAATGACGGCAGCGACGCGCGCGTTGTTCTGGTTGACCGCCTCTTCCACGGTGGGCGCGACAGTCTGGACGCCGGCGTTGAAGGTCACGCGGTCGGGTTTCACCGTCGAACGTCCGTTGCCGGTCACGCTCACGGTCTCGTAAACCGGCTGCGTCTGTGCGAGCGCATTCGCCGCGCATGTGATGGTCATCGCCGCGATGATCAGAAATCTTTTCATACAGTCACCTCGTTCTTTGATAGTTTGACGCGCAAGCGTCACTGGAGATAAACCACGAAATGGCAGATCCTAACGACAGGGTGCCGGGACAGGCATCCGGCCGGTATTACGTCGACACGCAATGCATCGACTGCGACCTCTGTCGCGAAACCGCCCCCGCGAACTTCATGCGCAACGATGACGCGGGGTTTTCGTACGTCTTCAAACAGCCTGAAACTCCTGAAGAAGAGCAGTTGAGTAAGGATGCGCTCGACAACTGTCCCGTCGAGGCAATCGGCAACGACGGCTAGTGAGTGAGTTTCTTGTCGACGCTGACCTGGTCGTGCCAGTCGTCGGCAAGCAGGACTTCGATTAGCTCCTGCAACTCTTCCATGTGAAACGGCTTGGTGAGCGCCGCCGTCATGTTATTGCCCTTCGTGATGGTCAGGATGTCACCCTTTCCTGACGCGACGACGACCGGCGTCTGCTTTCCCTGTGCCACGTACCAGGCGATCCACTCTTCGCCGCTCATGCCGGGAAGATTGAGGTCGAGCAGAATGAGGCGCGTGTCGGGATGGCTCTGCAGGAGACTGATGCCTTCGACCGCGCCCGAAGCGGAGAGCACTTCGTAGCCGCGTTTCTGCAGAAAGGACTTGTAGAGGGCGAGTACGTCGGGATCATCCTCGATCGCGAGGATCTTCTGACCTTTCTGTCGCGCCGCTTCGAGCATGATGCTTCTCCTTCGCCGAACTCTTGCGAAAGCCGTGCTAACTGCTGACTTCGGAGGGTGATGTGGTTATTGCGATGAAGGATTTGCAGTCCAGGAACCTTTCCTTCGGCCGCCGCGGCGCGTGACGACTTCGCTACACTCTGCAATCGATGGGAATCGCGATGTGGATCGGGGCTGGTCTCGCAGCATTCGCGCTCGCGCGGCTCATCGGCTCCGGCCCTCGCACAAGGCCGCTCGCTGAGTTTCTCCTCGCGCTCGCCGTCGCGATGATCCTCGGACTCGCCGCAACCGCGCTCGATTTCGGCGGGTGGCGGGAGCCCGACTGGCGCGCCGGACTCTTCGTCCTCGCCGGCGCGTTCGCGGCGGTCGGCATGCTTCGCTTCACAATCGTGTACCGTTCGCAGCCGTGAATGCGATTCGCGGCGCCATCGTCTTCGCGCTCCTCGCGCTGAATCTGATCCTCTGGGGAACGCTCGTGCTTCTTCTCGGACTCGGGAAGCTCGTTCTGAGCGGACGTCCGCGGCGCGCTCTGACCCTCACTCTTGCACGCCTCGGCGAGCAGTACGTCGCCGGGAACGAGCTGATTCTCCGCACGTTCCTTCCGTCGACGCGGATCGACATCGAAGGCGTCGACGGCCTGATGCGCGACGGGCACTACCTCATCATCAGCAACCACATTTCGTGGGTCGATATCTTCGTCCTCTTCCGCACGTTTCACCGACGTGTGGCGTTACTGCGCTTCTTTCTCAAGCAGGAGTTGATCTGGATGCCGTTCCTCGGTCTCGCGGCGTGGGCGCTCGAGTTCCCGTTCATGAAACGTTACGAGCCCGAGTACCTTGCGCGTCATCCGGAAAAGCGAGGGACCGATCTCGCAACGACCCGGCGCGCCTGCCAGCGATACCGCACGATCCCGGTCGCGATTCTCAACTTTATCGAAGGAACCCGCTTCTCACGCGAGAAACAGGCAGACGAGGATTCGCCTTATCGATATCTACTGCGACCGCGCGTCGGCGGAGTCGCGTTCGTCCTCGCCTCCCTCGGCGACCAGCTCGACGGCATCATCGACGTCACGATCGCCTATCCGGGACACGACATCGACATGTGGGACTTTGTCACCGGCCGCGTTCCGCAGGTTCGAGTGCGCGTTCGCAAACTCGAAGTACCCGCTGAGTTTTACGACGAGGCGATCGCAGAGCCGGGGCCGCAGCGGGAGCACTTCAAGCTGTGGGTCGAGAAGGTGTGGCGCGAGAAAGACGAGTTGCTTGCCGATCTGACACAGCTCGCTTGACACCCACCCAACCTCTCTTTATCCTGCGCGAAACTCACAAAACCGACCGGTCGGCCGGTAACTTCGGAGGATCGATGGACCGCCGCGCAATCAAACTCTCCGCAACATCCGCGGCGCTGCCACAAAGTGAGTTCCAGCTCGCGCTGCGATGGGTGGTCTAGCTTGAATCTCAACCTCAGAGACAAAGTCGTCATCGTCACGGGTGGCGCGGCAGGAATCGGCCTCGCCACTGCGAATCTGTTCATAGCCGAAGGGGCGCGGGTGGTCACATGGGATGTCACGTCCGACCCTCGCGTGGACGTGACGAGCCGTGAGTCTGTGGAAGCGGCCGTTGCCGGAGTGATCCAACAGCACGGCCGGATCGACGTCCTCATCAACAACGCCGGCATCGTCCGCGACGCGCAACTCGTGAAAGCGAAAGACGGCGCTGTCGTGTCGACGATGGACGACGCCACCTTCGACGCCGTCATCAACGTCAACCTCAAGGGCGTGTTCGTCTGCACGCGCGCGGTGGTGCCGCACATGATCAAGGCGGGCCGCGGCGTAATCCTCAACGCGTCGTCCATCGTCGGGCTGTATGGCAACTTCGGTCAGACCAACTACGCGGCGACAAAAGCGGGCGTGATCAGCTTCACGAAGACCTGGGCGCGCGAGCTTGGAAAATTCGGCATTCGCGTCAACGCTGTCGCCCCCGGCTTCATCGCCACCGATATGGTGAAGGCGATGCCGCAGAAGGTGCTCGACTCGATGGCATCGAAGACTCCGCTCGGCACAATCGGAGAGCCCGAGGACATTGCCGCGACCTATGCGTGGCTCGCGTCTGATGCCGCGAAGTTCGTGCATGGTGCCGTGATCTCGGTCGATGGCGGCCTCGTCATGGGAACCTGAATGTCATACGCCAGCATCGTTGCAACCGGCAGCTATCTGCCTGAGATCGAAATCACCAACGACTCTCTGCGCCAGCGGTTCAAGGACAGCGCGCCGGACTTCGTCGACAAGATGGAAGAGTCGAGCGGAATCCGCAGCCGCTGGTACGCGCCCGCGGAGTGGGCGGCGTCCGACCTGGCATTGCGCGCTGCCAAGCAGGCACTCGAGCGCGCCGGGCGTTCCGTCGACGAGATCGACCTCATCATCCTCGGCACCGACTCTCCCGACTACATCACTCCCGCAACATCGGTCGTGCTCCAGAGCAAGCTGGGAGCGAAGAATGCTGGCACATTCGATGTCGGCTGCGCCTGCGCATCATTTCCGACGGCGCTCGCGAACGCGGCAGGACTCATGGCGACGAATCCCGGACTCGAGGTCGTGCTCGTCGTCGGCGTTTACATGATGCACAAGCTCGCGAACGAACACGACCCGATGATCTTCTTCTACGGCGATGGAGCCGGCGCGGCGGTCCTCGAGCGGAGCGAAAAGCCGGGATTCATCGCCGCTGCGTTCGCGGCGGACGGCTCGTTTCATCGCAACTGGCTGATTCAGGCGGGCGGCACCGTCGAACCGGCGTCCGAAGACGCGCTTCGCGCCGGACGGATGTCGGTGAAGATGCTCGAGCGCTATCCGCCTGAGATCAACAACGACGGCTGGCCCAGGCTGGTCCGCCAGGTCGCAAAGAATGGCGGCTTCTCGATCGACGAGATCGACTTCGCCATCTTCACCCAGGTTCGCAAACCGACGATCGAGCTGGTGATGAAAGACCTCGGGCTCCCGATGGAAAAGACTCACACCATCATGGAGAAGTGGGGCTACACCGGCTCCGCGTGCATCGCAATGGCGCTCGATGACGCGCTGAAGCAGAAGAAGATCAAGCCCGGCGATCTCGTCGTGATGATCGGATCGGGTGTCGGATATAACCAGGCCGCGACGGCGTTCCGCATGCCGGCGAACGAGCCGCGCCTGTTCGGTTCCAAATGAAAACAGCTGTCGCGGTAGGTCTGATGATTCTCGCAAGTCCGATCGACACATGGATTCAGTTCAGCCGGCAGCAGCTCGATCGAGCGGGGCTCGAGAAGGTCGTGACGAGCGATGGCGCGGTCTACTGGAGAGGCGGCGGCAAAAAGAAGAGCGAGACGCTCGTGCTGCTTCACGGCGTCAACGATCAGGCAGGAACATGGTTCGCAGTCGTTCCTGCTCTCGCGCGCGACTATCGCCTGATCATCCCCGACCTCGCCGGACATGGCGAGAGCGAGCCGAAGAGCGGACCGATCACGTACGCAAACATGCTGGAGCAACTCGATGCGATCCTGAAAAGCGAACGCTCGCGAAACGCCACGCTGGTCGGAAACTCGATGGGCGGATGGATCGCCATGCTCTACGCATTCGATCACCCCGGCAAAGTCCGGCGCCTCGTGCTCGAGGATGCGAGCGGCATGGCCTGGCCTCTCAGCGGCGTGCCTTTCTATCCGAAGAATCGAGAAGAGGCGGCGGCGATGATGCGCGCGTTGAACGGCCCCGACGACAAGACTTCCGACGAGGTACTCGACGCATTCCTCGCGCGCAAGGATCAGCCACTGTCCCGCTTCACGCTCCCCGACGTGCTGACGCACCTTGTCGATGCCCGCCTTTCCGAGCTGAAGATGCCGGTGACGCTGATCTGGGGCCGCGACGACGGCATTCTTCCGCTCGCCTACGCTGAGGCGCTGAGTAAGCGGATCGCTGGATCGAAACTGCGCGTGATCGACGGCGCCGCGCACATTCCGCACCGGCAGCAACCAGAGAAATTCGTCAGGTGTGTGAAGGGGATCTGCTGAATGAGCGGGCACGGCATGCTGCCGCGCGAGACGGCCCGATGACGAACACGTCCGTCGCAACGGATCGGGTTCCGGCGTACTCCTGGTACGCGCTCGCTATCCTCACCTTCGTTTATGTCCTGAACTTTCTCGACCGGACGCTCATCTACATCCTCTTCACGCCGATCAAGAAGGAGATGAACTTCACCGACCTGCAGCTCGCGCTGCTGGGTACGACGTCGTTCGTGATTTTCTACACGCTGCTGGGGATTCCCTTCGGAAGGCTCGCCGACCGGACGTCGCGCAAGAATCTCATCGCCGCTGGTCTCGCTGTCTGGAGTCTCTTCTCCGGTCTCACCGGATTCGCGGGGGGCTTCTGGTCGATCTTCTTCTGCCGCGTGATGGTCGGCGTCGGCGAGGCGACGCTCGGTCCGGCCGCACTGTCGCTCATCAGCGACTATTTCCCGCCGCGGATGCGTGCGACCGTGCAATCGATCTACTCCTCCGGCATCGCGCTCGGAGGCGGTCTGGCGTTCTTCCTCGGCGGGTGGATCGGCCAGTCATTCGGCTGGCGCTCCGCGTTTTATTTTCTCGGATTTCCCGGCCTCGGCCTCGCGGGGCTCGTCTTCCTGCTGCGCGAGCGTCCGCGCGGCATCACCGAGACCGCGGCCACTGCGACCTACAGCAGCTCCGACTGGAAGACCCTCCTCCGCTCCGTCCCACTGCGATATCTCTACGCCGGTTTTGCTCTCTTCGCTCTCGCCTCGAACAACCTCGGGATCTGGGGCCCCACCTTCTACGTCCGCGTTCACCAGATGAGCATTTTCAAGGTCGGCACAGCGGCTGGAATCCTTTCAGTCGTCGTCGGCATCCCGGCGATGATCGTCGGCGGCTACTACGCCGACCGCGTCAGCAAGCGGATGAAGGGCGGCCGCATGGCGTTCGCCGCGGCGGCAGCACTCGCGTGCGTCCCGCTCTGGCTCGGAGTGCTCTTCATCGACAACCTCGCATTTCTCATTGCGGTCAACGTGATCCTCTACGCGCTACTTCTGATGTGGGTCGGCCCTGGCACTGCCCAGGTGCATGACATCGCGGGCCCCCATCTGCGCGGGCTCGCGATCGGAATCTTCTTCTCGCTGATCAACATCGTTGCCTACGGAATCGGCTCGCCACTGATTGGGAAATTGAGCGACATGCTCGGCGCGAGCGGGAATCCCGACGCGATGCGGATCGCGCTGCTCGTCTGTCCCCTCGCCTGCCTCGCCGGATCTGCCCTGCTCTGGATGG
>JAENWF010000010.1 GCA_016650215.1 Thermoanaerobaculia bacterium | reverse complement strand
GCGCCCGCCGCCACACAAACCTTCGTCCGGAATCTGGGCGGTTGTTACCCCGGAGGCGGTGTCTGCGTCGCGGGATCTGTCACCGGCGCGGTCGGTGTCACGATGTCTTTGGCCTGCGCTTCGGGCGACACTTCTTCGCGCTGCGGCTCGACATAGCCGGAAGGGGTCATCTCGAACTTCCCTGCGTCGCGTGCGTGCGAGCGCGGATAGTTCTCGAGCAACACCAGATACACGAGCTTGCTGTCGAGGATCTGAGGGTTGTACCGCACGTCGAGCATCGCGCGATTGTGCCGGATCGCTTTCGCGTAGTACGCGATCGCCTGCTCGGAGTCGCCGCGCTTCTCCTCGATCAAGCCAAGCTGAAACAGCGCGTGCGGATGCCCCTTTTTCAGCCGGACCGTCCGATGAAATGCCCGGCGCGCTCCGGAGTAGTCGTCGTGCCCTGCGCGGACGAGGCCGAGGTTGTACCAGGCGGGATAGAAGCGGCCGTCTTCGTTGATGGCGCGTTCGAACTCGCGCTCCGCATCCTGGGGAAAACCCTTCGCGACGAGAAACTGGCCGAGGTTGTTGTGAAGCGTGGGGGAATCGGGATTCGTACGGAGTGCGGCGAGAGTCTCGCTGATCCGCTGATCCAGCGCGCTGCCGCTGTTGAGGTAGCGCGCGTAGAACGGATCTTTCTCGTATGGATTGTCGGGGCGTGACGCGCAGGCGGTCACCGCGATCAACGCGGCGAGAATCAGCATTCGTTTCATCATCATTCCTGGAGTGGCTTCGCTTTCAATTTGACTTTGCCGTCGATGGTCTCGACTCGGAACGAGACCGCGTTGACGTTGTATTTCGAGCGCACCATCTCGCCCTGCTTCTCGACCATGGCGCTGAGCTGTTCGTACGTGACATTCGAAGGCTTACCGAGTTTTGAGTGTTCGCTCTGGATCTGGTCGTACAGCCTGCGGACCTCATCACTGCTGGTGCCCCCGGCTACCTTTACATACGGATCGGCCTCGCCGGACGTTTCGCTCGATGAAGTTGGGCGGGGCGGCGGCAGAGCCTCCATCGGTGCTTCGAGAGCGGCCTGCCGCTTACGAAAATCGAGCGGACCCTCCTCGCGTTCGCGCATGCGCCGGCCCCACATCTCGCGAAACTGATTGAAGCGGGTGATGAGAGTGTTGAAGCGGTAGCGGCGCATGTTGTCGCGCATCTTGAGCTTGTTGAGCTCGTGGATATTCGCCTCGATGTTCCGCCGTAGAAACATCGGAGGGGTCTTCTGCATGCCGGCGAAGAACTGATCGTACGCGTTCTTCAGCCGACGGATGTCTTCCTCGAGTTTGTCTAGTTCTTCGTCTGCTTTGGGCGCCATCTGGTTCCTGTGCCACTACAATACGGCCCCGAGCCTTATGCGTAAAGCGCCAGCCGCCGCAGCGGACTCGTCTGCGGGCAACCTCCGCGCAATCCCCTCGGTCGAGCGAATCCTCTCATCCCCGGCGGTTGCTGCTCTCATCCGGCAGTACGGCCGCGAGGGAGTGAAGTCAGCTCTTGGCGCATACCTCAACGAAGTGCGGGCCTCGCGCGTTCCGTATGACGAGTCGCGCGCGCTCGCCGCGATGGACCAGCGTGCTGCGATCTCGAGCGAGACCACGCTGCGCCGCGTCATCAACGGCACCGGCATCATCATCCACACGAACCTCGGCCGTTCGCCGATCGATCCCGCGATCTGGACCGAGGCGGCAGCCACCGTAGCGGCGTACTCGAATCTCGAGTTCGATCTCGAGAGCGGCGAGCGTGGAAACCGCGACGATCACCTTGCTGACGTCTGTCGGACTCTTTTCGGTTGCGAGGCCGCGGTCCTTGCGAACAACAACGCGGCGGGAACTCTGCTTCTGCTTGCGGCGGTTGCCGCGAAGAAGGAAGTGCTCGTCTCGCGCGGCGAGCTCGTCGAGATCGGTGGCGCGTTCCGAGTGCCGGACGTGATCCAGCAAGGCGGAGCGAAGCTGCGCGAGGTCGGAACGACGAACCGGACACGCGCGCACGACTACGCGGATGCTGCATCCCGGAGGAGCGGCGCAATCCTGCGCGTCCATCGCTCCAACTTCGACATCGTCGGATTCACCGAAACGCCGTCGGTCGCGGAGCTGGTCGAGGTCGCGCGCGCGAATAAGCTCCCGATGCTGTACGACGAGGGGAGCGGCCGTGTCGTTGAGCTCTCGCGCTACGGCTTCTCCCGCGGTGAGACGATCCGCGAGCTCTTCGCGCTGGGCGTCGACGCGATCACCTGCTCGACCGACAAACTCATCGGCGCAACACAGGGAGGCCTCATTCTCGGCCGCGAAGAGATCGTCGCCCGATGCCGCAAACACCCGCTCATGCGCGCGCTGCGCGCTGGAAAAGAAAGCTACGCAGTGATCGGCGCAACCCTCCGCGCCTTTGCCACCGAACGGCACGAACAGCTCATCCCGATCTATCGCATGCTCGCGACACCCATCGAGCAGCTCCGGCAGCGCGCCGAAGAACTGACCCGCGGCACCCGTTCCATGATCATCGAGACCCGCTGCGCCCTCGGCGGCGGCACCACGCCATCTGAAACGATCGCCTCGGTCGCCGTCACCGTCCCGGGAAACGCGAACGAGATCAAGGATCGATTTCTGCGGCTCCCGATTCCGATCGCCGGACGCATTGTGGAAGACACCTTCACGATCGACGTGCGAACGCTCATGGACGCTGACATCAGGCCGGTGCGCGAGGCGTTGAATTAACGACCGGTGAGTCTTACGACTCGGCCTGGCTCAAAGCATCGCTGGCGATTTCGAGCGCCGCAATGGCCTGGTTGCGTGTGACCGAGGGAACGCGTCCAAAAACACTTCGAGGGAGTCGCCCGCCTCGAGGTACTCGAAGAGACTGCGAACGGGAACCCGAGTACCGACGAAAACCGGTTCGCCGCCCATGATTCCGGGATCGCGGTGAACCACCTGAGGCGCCGTCGTCATTCGGATTGATTGTACGCCTGACCATTGAGCCGGGGCGGCCCCATGCGCCGCTTGTCCATTGAGACTGACTCGGCTTGGATGCGCGACCGTTTTCGGAGTGCGGCGGCTTGCCACCGCTTTGCCTTTTCGTCCTTCTCACCGGACACGAGAAAGCGGCAATCTTCACGATCGACGTGCGGACTCTGCTGGAATCGGATCTAGATCTGGTTTATCAGGCGCTCGCCCGGTAGTGGACCGTGGAGCGCGGGAGACTCTGCTGAGCAGTGCGAACGCGAGACTCGTCGCCGCGATCTCCACATACAACAGCCCATTCTGAAAGAGCGCCGCCCACGCCCGATAAGCGAAACGGTCGTGAGCAAACAAAAAAAGCAATGCGCACGTCAACCCGGCCATGACCGCATTCACGCCAAACAGGACGACGAAGCGTCGGGCGAACGGCTGGGTATCCTGCTTGCGCAGGAAATTCGCCGTCGCGAGCAGAACGGTGGCGATCACCGCAAGGGCCAGCCAGCCCCCGCGTGCCATCAGGGTCACATAGATCGCCCCGAAGCCCAGAATCGACAGCCCGAAGGGGACGCGATAGGGCGAGCTCGATTTTCCGGGTGACATCAGAGCCGTGCATGCGCTGGCGACGAGTCCGATCGCGAGCATCATGCAGAGCCTCCATGTGTGTCCCCAGAGGTCGATGGTCGCGACACGTGAATCGAGGTTTCTGATGCCGGCGTAGATCACCACGGTCATCGTCATGAATGTGGTGAGCGCAGTGAGGAATCGAAGAAAGTACGTTTGAGGCGGGCGTGCCCGAAACAGCGCCATCAGCGCCAGGATCACGACCGGGAATGACAGGTATGTTCCGATTTCCAGATCAAGCGCCCAGAACCCTAAAGCCACCGTTCCTGTGATTGCTCCGAACGAAACGGCGAGCATGAGCCACCGCCACATGGCATGAACGACGAGTAACGCGACCTCGCGCGCGTGCCAGAGCGTGGCGCGTCGTGGTCCCACCCGGCTCGCAAGGCGCGCGAGCTCTTCCTGCATGTCACCTTCGAAGGCGTCGGCGCGGTCTCGCGGAAGCAGCAGTCTGACGATCGTCATTTGGTTCCCCTCGCCGGATGCAGCGCGCCGAGAAGCTCGGCGGAGCGGCGCGCCTGGTCGAGCGCTTTGCGTCCGGCGGATTCAACCTTGAAGAACTTTTTCGCGCGGCCACCGCGCTGCGGCGTTGGATCGCCGGAGTATGAAATGACGAGACCCTTTTCCTGAAGACGCCCCAGCGTGGTGTAGACCGCGCCAAGGGAGACATCGCGCTGGAGCATCCTCTCGAGCTCGCGCCGGATGCTGACTCCATATGCGCCGTCCTCGATCCGTACGACGGCCAGCAGAACGGCCCGCTCGAAGTCACCAAGAGCCCGCATTGTTTTTACATTGTAGAAGAAATAATGCTGGCGTCAAGAATTTGCGTTTCTTTGTTCAGCTCCCGAGTCGGCGCGACGCGAGGCGCACTCCGAGACCGTTAGGACGGTTGTTCAGTGTTGCCGAACAGCAGCTTTTCGATCCGGCTGCGCGATTCCGCAGCGAGCCCTTCCTTGTCGCGGAGCGAGAGGCCGGCGGTCGGGATCGGGGGCGTTACTCGGACGGTGACGCGGCCCGGGGTCACTCGGCGGGCGCCCGCGCGGAAGACGTTCCATGTGCCGTCGATGGCGACGGGCACGATCGGCAGCTCCGACTTGAGCGCGAGGAGAAAGCCGCCGCGCTGAAAGGGCTTCATCTCGCGCGTGCGTGAGCGTCCCTCTTCGGGGAAGACGACGATCGTGTTTCCTTTGCGGATCCGCTGCGCCGCCAGATCGAACGACTTCACTGCCGTCCGGCGGTTCTTCCGGTCGATCGGGATGAAGCCGGCGCGGCCGATCGCCCAGCCGAAGATCGGAATCTTGAACAGGCTCGCTTTCGCCATGAAACGGATCGGCTGCGGGATCGCCGCGAAAATGCACGGGATGTCGAAGTAGCTGTAGTGATTCGAGACGATGATGTAGCGCTGCGACGGTTCGATCAGCTCGACGTTCTCCGCGTGAAGATCGATTCCCGCGGCCTTGACGACCGATTTCGCCCAGAGCCGGATGATGCGATCGATCAGCGGCGAGGAGGAGTGAACCAGCGCGACGATCATCGTCGCGGTCGCGGCCGGGATCGTGAGCAACACCGCCGCGAACGCGGCCCAGAGCGTGTGCAGCATCGCGGCGGAGGGTAGCACGGGGTCAGCCGGGTCTGCAGGTGTCGTCGGGCGATTCGGTGACGCGTGACGCGTGACGAGTGACGGGTTTATGGCGGTCTCGTCACTCGTCACTCGTTACGCGTCACTCGTGACCGGCCATATCCGCTACAATTTCCCCCCACTCCGCTCAATAAAGGAGAGTTACGTGTCCGATTTGTCCAGCGTCACCGCCGTTCTCGAAGAGCCAGCCCGCGGTGGTCGCGCGCCGGTTGTGAACGACCTCACGATTCACGTCGCAACCGTCAACGGTTCCGGCTCGCAGTCGTCGAACAGCGTTCTGATGCGCTCGATCTTTCAGATGGGCGTGCCGGTGAGCGGGAAGAACATGTTCCCCTCGAACATCGCGGGTCTGCCGACCTGGTTCACGATCCGCGCGAACAAGGACGGCTGGACCGCGCGCAAAAGAGAAGTCGACGTGATGGTCTGCATGAATGCGCAGACCGCGAAGGAAGACGTGGAGGCGCTCGATCCGGGCGCGCTCTGCATCTACGACGCGCCGCTCAACTGCAAAGCGATCCGCAACGACATCGTGTTTTTCGAAGTCCCCTTCGCGAAACTCGCCGGCGAGCTCACGCCGGACTCACGCCTCCGCAAGCTGCTGACGAACATGATCTACGTCGGCATCATCGCGGAGCTGATCGGCATCGACCGCGAAGAGATCAACGGCGCGCTCAACAAGCAGTTCAAGGGAAAAACGAAAGCGATCGAACCAAACGTGCAGGCGATCGACAAGGGGATGGAGTTCGCGCGCTCCTCGCTTCCTTCACAGAACCGCTGGCGCATCGAGCGGATGAACAAGACTGCCGGCAAGATCATCATCGACGGCAATGCGGCGGCCGCGATCGGCGCGATGTTCGGCGGCGTCACCGTGGTCACCTGGTATCCAATCACTCCTTCCTCCTCGCTTTGCGAATCGCTCATCGATTACCTCAAGCAGCATCGCATCGAGAAAGACGGCAAAGCCACGTTCGCCGTCGTGCAGGCCGAGGATGAACTGGCCGCGGTAGGCATGGTCCTGGGCGCCGGCTGGGCGGGTGCGCGTTCCATGACTTCGACCGCCGGCCCGGGCATCTCGCTCATGGCGGAGTTCATCGGCCTCGGCTACTTCGCCGAGATCCCCGGCGTGATCTGGGACATTCAACGCGTCGGTCCTTCTACGGGACTTCCAACGCGAACCGCGCAGGGCGACGTCAACCAGGTCGCGCTCCTCTCGCATGGCGACACGCAGCACATCGTGCTCATTCCTTCGAGCGTGAGCGAATGCTTCGACTTTGCGAGCGAGGCGCTCGATCTCGCGGAGCAGTTCCAGACTCCCATCTTCGTCCTCTCCGACCTCGACCTCGGTATGAACAACTGGATGTCGGATCCCTTCGTCTATCCCGAAAAGCCGATCACGCGCGGCAAGGTGCTGACGAAGGAGAAACTCACTGAGCTCAACGGCAAGTGGGGACGCTACGCCGATGTCGATGGCGACGGCATTCCGTGGCGCACGCTCCCCGGCACCGATCACCCGTTCGCCTCGTACTTCACGCGCGGCTCGGGTCACGACACGCAGGCGCGCTACTCCGAGAAGCCGGAAGACTACAAAGCGTTGGTCGACCGGTTGAAGAAGAAATACGAGACAGCGAAGCAATACGTGCCGAAGCCGGCCGTCGACATTCGCGACGGCGCGAAGATCGGATTCATCGCCTACGGCACGACCGATTTCGCGCTCGAAGAAGCACGCCATCAGCTTCTGAGCGAGCGCAGCATTGAGACCAGCTACTTCCGGCTTCGCGCGCTGCCGTTCACCGAGGAGTTGCGCGACTTCGTGGCGACCCACGACAGGGTTTATGTGGTCGAGCAGAACCGCGACGGGCAGATGGGCGATCTGATCCGGCTCGAGCTAGGCGAAGACCAGCGGAAAATCCGCAAGGTGCTGCACTACATCGGACTTCCGTGCGACGCGCGGTTCATCACCAACGAAGTGCTCCGGATGGAGGCGTAACTCATGGACAGCGTTCTCAAGACTGGAACCGCCGAAGCACCGAAGGAAAACCGGATCGGGCTGAAGTCGAGCGACTACCAGGGCGGCAAGTCGACGCTCTGCGCCGGCTGCGGACACGATGCGATCAGCAATCAGATCGTCCGCGCGTTCTACGAGATGAGCATCAAGCCGGAGAGCGTCGCCAAGTTCTCCGGTATCGGATGCTCGTCGAAGACACCTGCGTACTTCATGCAGCGCTCGCACGGATTCAACACGGTTCACGGGCGAATGCCGGCGGTCGCGACCGGCGCGATGCTCGCGAATCACCGGCTCATGGGCATCGGCGTCTCAGGTGACGGCGACACCGCATCGATCGGCCTCGGGCAGTTCATGCACATGGTGCGGCGCAACATTCCGATGATCTACATCATCGAGAACAACGGCGTGTACGGTCTGACCAAAGGGCAGTTCTCAGCGACTGCCGACGAAGGATCGAAGCTGAAGACCGGTGTCGTCAATGATCTTCATCCGATGGACCTCTGCGCACTGGCCGTGCAGCTCGGCTGCGGATTCGTGGCGCGCGGGTTCGCGGGCGATCCGAAGCAGATGATCAACATCCTGAAGGCGTCAATCGCGCACGACGGCATGGCGGTGATCGACGTGATCTCGCCCTGCGTCACGTTCAACAATCACGAAGGATCGACGAAGGGCTATCAGTATTCAAAGGATCATCAGGAGCTGCTGCACCAGATCGGCTTCGTGCAGTCGTACGAGCAGATCGAAGTTGACTACGAGCCGGGAACGGTGAAGGAAGTCGAGATGCACGACGGCTCGAAGATCCTGCTGAAGAAACTCGAAGAGGACTACGACGCGTCGAGCCCGATCGAAGCGCTCAAGCGCCTGCACCGCGCCGAAGAGGAAGGCCAGATGCTCACCGGCCTCGTGCACCTGAACCCGCAGAAGAAGAGCTTCATCTCCCTGCTGAATGTGACCGACGACGTGCTCGCGACGCTTCCGCTCGAGCGCACGCGCCCCCCGAAAGAAGCGCTCGCCAAGATCATGAAGGACTTGATGTAGGTCTGGGGAGGGCGGGGCGGAGGGCACCCTGAGCGAAGCGAAGGGTCAATGGTGGCACCGCTCGGTTGCGCGTTCTCTCCGGTGCCACCGTTGATCCTTCGCCGTCTTCGCGGCTCAGGATGATGACGCCAGGTCTTCCGGTTTGTTGTCTGCCAATCCGTCTTTCAAATTGCCGGATTTTTTCGGGCGGTTTTCGCCGGAGTGCTCTTCTTTGCTGCCGCCTGTGTAGCCGAGGGCTTCGTCGCCTTGGATGACTTCGATCCGCTCGACCAGCTCTTCGGTGGATTTCTTCTCGTCGCTCATGCCTGGAACCTAAGCATGGAACGCGCCGGATCAGCGTCTCTTGAGGGCAGTCAGGCGCGATTTCGCCTGCTGGTTGTCGGGCGAGATGCGGATGACGTCCTCGTAGCAGCTCTGGGCGCGAGAGGCGAGGCCTTCGAGCTTGTAGAGGTCGCCAAGAGAGATCATCGCATCGATGAAGTTGGGGTCGACCGAGAGCGCCATCTGGTAACTCTCGGCGGCTTCGCGGCGCCACTTCGGATTGCGCTCCTGACACGACCCGAGCAGGTACCACGCCTGCGCGTTGTCGGGCGTGTATTCGACCGTCGATTTGAGCAGCACGATCGCGCCGTAGTAGTCGCCTTCGACCGAGAGATCGCGCGCGCGATTGAAGTTCTGATCGGCGATCGAGCGTTGCGTGACGCGCTGCTGGATTGACGAATCGGCGCCGCGGCCGCCGCGCTCGTTGAGCAGCTTGTCGTAGGCCGCGCGGCGAAGCGGATCTTTCAGAGTGTTGATCGCTTCATCGACCCGCCGCTGGATCACCTGAAGCGCATCGCGCACGACGGGCGGGAATGTGGCGATGTCGTACTTCTTCGACTGCGTTTCACCGCCGGTCATGACCTGCGCCCGCGTTGCCGCTCGCGGGACCTCGAGCACCTGATAGTGATCCATCGAGTCGAGTTGTCGAGAGTACCCGACCGCTCGAAGCGAGCGCTGGTCGTCGGCTCCGATTGCCGCGAGCAGCTCGAGGTCGCGCTGCATGTCGTCGAAATTGATCGGGGTCGGCGTCGAGGTGCGAACCTCCACAACCGTGAAGATTCCGATCGCCATCATCGAGATCACAACTTTTGCAGCGGTTACCGAGTCAGCGTGGAAGTGTTTGAGGAATGATTCGATCGTCTCAGGCACCGTCAGTTTCGCGGCGATCTGCCGCTCTCCTTCGGTGAGCGGAACTTGATCGATCGAGTAGCGGCTGTTCTTGGCAGGACCGATGTCGCGCTTGAGGTCGCCGAGCGAACGGCGGAGCACCAGCCCGTTCGTGATCGAGCGGACCCCTTCGACGATCGAGCCGGCCGTCGACTGCAGGAAGACGCGCTTGTCGGGATCGAGCGCCGTGTCTTCGGAGAATGCCGCGGTCCCCTCGTCGAGTGAAAAAAGCGGCACGAACTGCGCCGCGACCCATTCACGGAGCAGTGTCTGCCGCCACGAAAGCTCGAGCATCCCCGCCTCATGAAACTTCGCAACGACATCGGTCGGATCCTCGGTGAGCATCTGCACGGCGCGGTCGGGGGGAAGCACTCCGCGCCGCACGAGGAAATCTGCCAGCGAATCGTCAGAAGCCGCCGACGAGATGAGGACGAGCTCGCCTTGCGACCAGTACAGCACTTTTCGCACGGGAGGACGGATGATCGTCAGACTCCCAGTGCTGCGGTTCTGCAGGATTTCTCCCACGATCACCGCGAACGGTGTGATCTCGATCCTCTCCAGACTCACGCGTTTCTCGCTTTTAACACAATACGGTAACCGTGTCCTGCCCCGTTTGGATTGCAGGCAGAATGCGCCCCCCGCACTCGCTGTTCCTCTCTCTGCCGAGTGCTACGATGAAATCAACTATGAAGATGCTGATTCTGGCCGTCCTGGCCGCCGCGGTGGTGGGTATTGCCGGCGCGCAGGACTTTCCTTCCGAGCCATACGACTTCGTTCTTGCCAAGCTCGCTGCCGACGAGGGGCGCTTCGATGAGGCGCTCTCCCGCATCGACCGAGTCATCGACAAGAGTCCGGCCGATCCGGTCCTCCTTTACGAACGGGCGATGATCCTGCTCGACGCGGGACGCATCGAGCGCGCCGAGAGCGAACTGCGCAAGCTGGTGCAGGCGAACCCCGAGTTCTACGACGCGCAGCGCATTTTCGGCCGCGTGCTCCTCGACCGCGCCGGCAGCGATCGCGCGCGGATGGAAGAAGCGCTCAAGCACCTTCAGGCCGCGTTCAAATCGAATCCCGACGACCTTTCGACCGGTGTCACGGTCTCGCAACTTCTCGTCGCCGCCGGGCGGACCGACGAGGCCGAGCGGGTGCTCGCAACGCTGGTCGAGCGCGCTCCCGATCAGCGCGTTATCAACTTCAACTACGCGCAGGTGTTGACGAAGCTTGGACGCGGAAGTGAGTCGCGCGTTTACCTCGAGCGCGCCGTGCTGCTCGATCCGACGTTCAGTCCCGCAATCCTGCAGCTCGTCGACATCTATCAGAAAGAGAACGAGTGGCGGAAGGCGGCCGAGGTACTGCAGCCGCTCATCGATCAGGATCCGGTCAACGTCGAGCTTCAGCGGAATCAGGCGTACTTCTATCTTCGGGCAGGATTGCCGGAGAATGCGCGTAAGGCATTCCGCACGCTCGTCGATGCCGATCCGAGCGACGCCCGATCCCTCTTCTATCTCGCCGAGTCGCTCAACGATCTCCAGCAGTTCGAAGAGGCGGACAAGATTTATCGGAAGCTGCTCGAGAAGTCGCCGAGCGATCCCGACCTGCTCGCGAGCTTCGGCCTGACGCAGATCGGCCAGCGAAAGCTCGACGACGCGGAGAAGACGTTCCGCACGCTGCTCAAGGTCGAGGCCGTGCCCGACAATCTCGCGGTGCTCGCGCGGACTCAACTCGCGTTCATCGAGCTGCAGCGCGAGAACTACGACGCGGCAGTCGAGGCGGCGAAGCCTGTCTTCGTCTTCCGCGACAAGCCGAATGCGCAGGCGATCAACATCGCACTCGAGGCGCTCCGCAAACAGAAAAAATATTCGGAAGGCGTCGCATTGCTCGAGCCGCTGACCACCGCCTTCACCGCGGACCCGTTCGTCAACGCGCGCTACGTCGAGATGCTTCACCGCTCCGGCGAGAAGGAGAAGGCGCGGATTGCAGCCGCGACGCAGGCGAAGTTCGGGACGCGAAGCGTTGTGGCGACGGCTGAAGCATTCATTCAGGCGGGCGACAACGATGCCGGCATCGATCTGATCAAGAACGCGCTCGCCTCGAAGCCTGACGAGATCGAGCTGAAGTTCGAGCTCGGTTCGGCGCTCGAGCGCGCCGGACGTCACGATGCCTCCGAGAAGGCCTTCCTCGAAATCCTCGAGAAGCATCCCGAGCACGCCGGAACCCTCAATTACCTCGGTTACATGTGGGCCGACCGCAACGTCAATCTCGACCGCGCCGCTGACATGCTTCAGCGCGCCGTCGCACAGGAGCCGCGCAACGGCGCCTACGTCGACTCCCTCGGCTGGGTTTATTACCGCCAGGGGAAACTCGACCTTGCCGAGAAATTTCTGACCGACGCGGCGCGGCTGCTGCCACGCGATGCGACCGTGCACGAACATCTCGCCGATGTGCTCCTCAAGCGAGGGCAGCGGCAGCGCGCGCTCGAGCTCTATCGAACCGCGCTCTCGTTCGATCCCTCCGCGGATGACGGGGCGAAACTCCGGTCGAAGATTTCAGACGTCGAGCGGCAGTCGCAGCGGTGAGGGAATGGGCACTCGCCGCCGCGCTCTGTTTCACGGCGTGCCGGTCGCTGGGCCCGGGCACTCCGCTCGCTCCTCTGACATCCTCGTCACCTGACGAGGCGCTCGCGCAATTGCACGCGCGAGCCGCGTCATTCACCGGCGCACGCAGCATGATGAAGGTGCGCGCGACGCGCGGCGATGAAGTGCAATCGTTTCGCGCGCAGCTCGTCGTAACTAAGCCTGAGACGATGGAGCTGATCGCATACACGCCCATCGGAACGGCAGCGATGACGATTCGCGCGGAAGGTGACCGGATCTCGTACACGAACCATCTCGAAGGAACGACGGTGAAGACGACCGCCGAGGATCTCGCGCGATCGCTTGGCTTCTACACCGCCGAGCTCGAGCCGTACGAGATGGCGATGCTGCTTCTCGGCCTCCCGCCGCGTCGCGAGTTGTTGTACGAAGCCTCCGCGATGGGACTCGCGCGGGCGTCGGTTGCGGATGTCACGGTGTCGTTCGATCCGCCGCAGTTTCCGGCGCACAAGGTCACGGTGACGCGAGGCGGCGACACGCTCGAGATCGAGCATCTCGAGACGATCGCGACGAAGCGATGAAGGTCCGTTCGCATGCGAAGATCAACTGGGCGCTGCGAATCACTGGGCGGCGCGCGGATGGCTTCCATGATCTCGAGACGCTCTTTCAGGCAATCTCGCTGCACGACGACCTGACGTTCGAGCCGGCGGCCCGGCTTTCACTCACCTGCGACGATCCGCTGATCCCCGTTGACGACACGAATCTCGTAATCCGTGCGGCGCGCGCCCTCGGCTCTCCGCCGGTGGCCATCGATCTGCGGAAGCGGATCCCGTCGGGCGGGGGACTGGGCGGGGGATCGTCGAATGCCGCGGCGACGCTCATGGCGCTCGATGCGATGTTCGAGCTGAAAACCTCGCGCGTGCGAATGCACGAGATCGCGTTGCAGCTCGGATCCGACGTGCCGTTTTTTCTCGACGGCGGCACGGCGTACGCGACGGGGAGAGGGGAGGCGCTTACGCCGCTCGCCGCACCGTCGAGCGAGATCGCGCTGCTGTTGTTGATTCCCGAGGAGCGCGTATCGACACGCGAGGCGTTCGCGAGGATCACCCGCTATTCGAAACCCGCCGGCATCGCGGCGTTCCGCACCGCACTCACGACGGATTTTCTGGCGCATGCTGATCTGCTCGTGAATGACTTCGAGGAACCGATCTTCGCGATGCTGCCGCGGCTCGGCGAGTTGAAGCGGCGGCTGCTCGAAGCAGGTGCCGCGTGGGCGGGAATGAGCGGATCGGGATCAACGATCGCCGGCGCGTTTCGCGATGCGAGATCGCGCGATGAAGCAGAACGCGCGTTCGATGACGTCTTCGGAGTGCGGCGGGTCGCCGCCGCTTTCTAACGCTGCGATCTGGCGCAACAGAGGACGGAAACCGCCGGCTGAAGCCGGCGCCACGTCGCTTACGGATGCTGCCACGAGCCATGCATGACGTGGCGCCGGCTTCAGCCGGCGGCTTTTCGTTCCCTCTGAGTCCGCACTCCAAAACCTATCCCGCGCGGCGTGCTCTCGGTTTGATCCGCAGCGCTTCGAGACGGTGCTCGATCGCCGTCGTTGCCTGCGTAAGCGCTTTCCGGTCTCCTCGAAGCTGATACGAAAAGTTCGCGCCGAAGAAGATGGAGTTGATCTCAAAGGCGAGCTGCGCAGCGTCGAACTCGGGATCGAGGTGGCCTTCGTCCTGCGCGATCGTCACGGCCTTTTCGATGGCCGCCATCCAATCGCCCATCGTGCTCGCGAGCTGGTCGCGGACAACACCCGGACGGCCGTCGAACTCGAACGACGCAGCGGCGAAAAAGCAGCCGCCGGGGAAGACGCTCCCTTTGACGTATCGGATCCACGCGCTGCAGATCGCCATTAGCCGCGGATAGCCGCGCGGTTCCTTCAGCGCGGGACGGAGCACGGCGTCGAGGAAGCGCTCGCCCGCAACCTCGAGCGTCGCCAGCTGCAGCTCCTCTTTCGACCCAAAGTGCGCGAAGAGACCGCTCTTGCTCATGCCGAGGTCGTCGGCGAGACGGCCGATCGTAAGGCCCTCGAGACCTTCGAGCGACGCGATATCGACTGCGCGCTCGAGAATCGTCTGCCGTGTGCGGTCACCCTTCATGCGTAGGCGTGAAGCTCTTTCTGCAACGACTCGTGCTTGATACGGAACGACTTGCTCCACGACGCGGGCTGATGCGACTGCGGATCGAGCTTCGTGATCGAGCGTTCGCCCCGCGCGAATGCGACGTTGCCGTCCTCGCTCGAGCAGAGAAATCCGAACGCGCAGCACGACTCATCGATCCGCTCGACCCAGACGTCGACGCGCATCACGCCCGGAGAGACGACGGGGCTGAGCGTTTCGACGCTGATGTCGCGCACGCCAAAACACTGCTCCGATTTGTTCTCCATGTTGATCTGCCACGCAGCGATGGCCGCGTCGACGTGCGAGGCGAACGCGACGCGATCGAGGTAGCCGCGTGTGGTGAGCTCGTCGAGATGAACGGGTGAAAAGTAGACGAAGCGGGGATTGAAGAGGTCGTCGATTAGTCCGTCGTGCATATCGTTTCTCCTAAGGCGTGGATAAAATAGCACGAACGTTCGTTTTATGTCCACCCCCCGGGTCATCCTGAGCGAAGCGAAGGATGAGAGTCAACGATAAATCGAAACCCTCGCCACGCCGTCGGCGCCGATGTAACCGCGGTACATCCCGTCGCTGTTGAACGGCATCGCGAAGTTTCCCTTGGCGTCGATCGCGATCACGCCACCCTCGCCGCCGGCCGCCTTCAGCTTCTTGTTCACGACTTCGTCCGCTGCCGCCTGCACGGTCATGCCGCGATACTTCATCAAGGCCGCGATGTCGTACGCGACAGTCCAGCGGATAAAGTACTCGCCGTGTCCCGTCCCTGAGACCGCGCACGACTCGTTCTCGGCGAAGTTGCCCGCGCCGATGATCGGCGTATCGCCAACGCGTCCGAACTGCTTGTTGGTCATGCCGCCGGTTGATGTCGCTGCCGCTAGATTTCCATCGCGATCGACTGCAACTGCGCCGACGGTCCCGATCGGTTTCGCCTGTGACTCTTTCTGCAGCTCTTTCTGCAGCGCCTTCCAGCGGCGCTCGGTCCAGAAGTACGACGGGTCTACGATCTCGAGTCCCATCTTCGTCGCGAAGAGCTCAGCGCCGCGTCCCGCCATCATCACGTGCGGCGATTTGTCCATGACCGCACGCGCGGCCGAGATCGGATTCTTGATGATCGAAACTGCAGCGACAGCTCCCGCCTTCTTCGTCTTCCCATCCATGATCGAGGCGTCGAGCTCGTTGCGTCCCTCGTGCGTGAAGACGGCACCTTTGCCGGCGTTGAAGAGCGGGTTGTCTTCGAGAACACGGACCGTCGCTTCGACGGCATCGAGACTCGTGCCGCCGCGCGCGAGGATCGCGTAGCCGGTGCGCAGCGCGGTCTCGAGCGACGTCCGGTACTCCTTCTCCATCTCGGGCGTCATGCTGCTGCGCGTGATGGTTCCGGCGCCGCCATGAACGACGAGCATCGCCTTCTTCGACTCCTGCGCTTCGATCGCAACCGTGAGAAAAAGCGCAGCGAGAATCAGCATCGGATGCTTCGGCATTGAGTTCCCCTTCGAGGCCCGTACACTACCACGCTGAATGCGACGCGTTTTCCTGCTGAGCACCGTTCTGCTCGCCGCGATTTCTGTTCGCGCGCAGGCGCCGCACGATGACTGGCGCACCTTGGAGACTGCACACTTTCGTGTGCATTATCCCAACGAGTTCGAAGCGTGGAGCCGGCGCGCGGCGTCGCGTCTGGAGTCGATCCGCGCGGCGGTCGTCAAGGAGATCGGATACGACCTTCCGGAGCGCATCGATGTCGTGATCACGAACCCGGAAGCCGACGCGAACGGCATCGCGTGGCCGCTTCTCGATGCGCCGCGCATCATCCTCTATACCGAGCCGCCCGGACCCGACGAGCAGATCGGTGCTTACAACAACTGGATCGATCTTCTCGCCGTGCACGAAGTCGCGCACATCATCCATCTCACGCGTCCGTCGCGAAATCCCGTCCGGCGTCTCCTGCAGCGATCCCTCCTGCCGGTGGGCACCATCGCGCTCGGCGCACCGCGCTGGGTTCATGAGGGGTACGCGACCGTCATCGAGGGACGCCTCACCGGCGCGGGACGTCCGAGCAGCACTCTGCGCGCGGCGATCCTCCGCGAGTGGGCGGCGAACGGGCGCATGCCTTCGTATGGGCAGCTCAACTCCGACTCGCGCTTCGCCGGCATGTCGATGGCCTACCTCGCCGGCTCCGCATTTCTAGAGTGGCTCGAGCAGCGGAGCGGCCCCGAGAGCCTGCACAATCTCTGGCGCCGCATGACCGCGCGCCAGAGCCGCTCGTTCGACGGGGCATTCACCGGCGTCTTTGGAGAATCGCCCGGACGCCTCTACGGACAGTTCGTCGCGGAGCTGACCGCATCGGCGATGACGGTGAATCGCACCGGGTCAATGGCGGAAGGGGAGCTCTGGCAGGAAACGACAGGGCCGAGCGGCGAGCCGGCGGTCTCTCCCGACGGGACGAAGATCGCGCTCGTCGTGCGTCGTCGAAACGAGACGGCCGAGATCGCGATCTGGGCGACTGAAGATTCCGAGGAGGATCGGCGCAAGTACGAGGAACGGATTGCGAAGATGCTTGCGCGCGATCCGCTCGATGTCGCGCCGGTGCGAACGAAGCCGCTGCCGCGCAAACCGCTCCACACGTTCCGGCTGCCTGACGGCGGTGACATCGAGTCGCCGCGATGGACCGCGGATGGTTCGATCCTTTACTCGCATCGCCAGCCGGATCGCGACGGCTTTCTGCATCGCGATCTCTTCCTCTGGACGCCATCGACCGGCGCGAACCGGCGCGTCACGCATCTCGCCGATGTTCTGGACGCCGATCCCAATCCCGGCGGACGGACCGCCGTCGCAGTGCGAAGCCGTCACGGATTGACGCAGCTCGTGTCGGTCGATCTCGCGTCGGGCGCGGTCACGCAGCTCAACGAGCCATCGCTCGACATCATCTACTCGCATCCCCGCGTCAGCCGCGACGGAAAACGGCTGGCGTACGTCGAGCACCGCGACGGCAAGTGGCAATTGAACCTATCGTCCGTGGACGCGCGCACGAGCGACGCTCGATGTGGCGCCGGCTCTCAAGCCGGCGGTCTTCCGTCTCCCTTTGCAATCGACGCGAACGTCTCCTCCCCAGAATGGCAGGGCGACGACATCGTCGCGACGCATTCCTCGCGCGGATTCGCCGAGATTCACCGCCTGCATGACTGCGCCTGGCAGCCGCTGACACGCAGCTCGGGCGCTGCATTCGCGCCGGCCCCTTCGCCCGACGGCCGCCTCTTCTTCATGTCGCTCGAGCCCGACGGTTTCGTCGTCCGCATGACGAAAGGCGAAACCGCGGTCATGCTGCCGGGGTACGACCCCACGCTTGTCCCCGCACTCCCGCCCAACCCGTCACAGCCCACGATCTTCGCGGAAGAAACTCTCGCTCCCGCACGCGAATACGGCCTCGGACGCCAGGAGCGTTTCTCGCTCGCCGGTTTCGTGTTCGCACCCGGCCAGAGCGCCGGCGAGATCGGGATCCGCGCCGGCGACATCGTCGGGCGCCTCGATACGATTGTGATCGCGTCCCTCGGCAATGATGGCGCGCAACGCGGCGGCGCGATCGCATCTGCATGGCACGGATGGCCGGTCGCGATCTCCGCGCATCTCTTTCACGCCGAAGAGCGCAGCATCGAACGCGAAGGGATCGAGGTCCGCGCCGCGAGGACGCTCACGTTCCCGCGCATGACGCTGACCATCGACGCCGGTGGCTTTTTTGGGCGTCCCGTCGACCTCGGATTTTTTGCCGTGAGCGCGCGCACGCGGCAGCGCCTCGGCAGCTGGCGATTCTCCCAGCAAATCGAAGGCGCGCTCGAGACCGGCGACGACGACCATTCGCGCGGAGCGTTCACCGCGTCGGTGAGCCGCCGCGGATGGCGGGCCGATGCGCGTTATCAGCGCGACAGCGGGACCGTCGATGTGGGAGGTCTGCCATCGTCGATCGTGCCGCGCTCCGCATTCGCGCGGCGCGTCTTCGAACCGGCGCTCGAGGCGGAGACTCTTGAGGGCGATGACTACGAAGGACTGCGTTTCGGTTTGACGACGCCGATCCTTCCGCTCTCGCTCTTCTGGCAGGAACACCGAACGGGGAGCGTGTCGCTCGCCCTGGCGGGTGTCGAATGGTCGATCGGAAGCGGTCCGATTCCGCTGCTGCGCCTTCCGGCATTCGATGTCACACTGGGCGCCGCAAAAATTCTCGATGAGCCGCTGCGAGGCAGCACGAGGTGGTGGTTCGGTCTAAGGTGGCGGCCATGATGCACATTCATAACGGAGATGTCGTCGCGGTGCACGCGCGGCGCTCCGGGATTCCGGGCGAGCACGTGGTCTTCCGCGAGGCGCTCGTCGCAGGCCCGGTGCGTCCGGGCGACACCTGGATCGAAATGCGCGCGCGCTTTCTCGCCGGCGCATACGGCGAGGACCTGCTGCGCGTCAGCAACCGGCTTTTCGAACAGGAACAGATCATCAGCGCATCGCATGACGAGGTCGTGCTCTGGTTCGAGCACGATCTCTACTGCCTGCTGCACTTCATCTATCTGCTTCAGCGGCTCCCGGTCGGCAAGACTTCGATCGTCTGGCACGAGAAGCCGTTCGCCGAGGTGGAGACCGACGATCTCGTGAAGCTCTACAACCGCCGGCGCCCCGCGACGCGCGAGATGGCATCGCTCGCGCGAGAGGCGTGGGATGGGTACATCGCACACGACCCGACGGTCCTCAACGCGCTGATCAGCGGATCGGCATCCGAGTTTCCGTTCCTTCGTGAAGGTCTCGCGCTGCACGCGGCGCGATTCCCCTCCACGCGCAACGGCCTCGGCATCATCGAACAGCGGATTCTCGAGTTCATCGCAGACGGCGCGGCCGACTTTCCGACGCTGTTCAGCCGATTCTGGTCATCGCAGCCGCGCTTCGGACTCGGCGACACGGAGGTGCTGCGGCACATCCATCTGCTCGCCGGCCGGCAGTTTCCGCTGATCACGCTGACCGAAGGAAGCGAGAAGCGAGCGATCTTCAGCATGACACCGAGCGGCGAGCGCGTTCTCGCAGGTGAAGACGACATCGCACTCAATGGCATCGACGACTGGCTTGGCGGTGTGCATCTCACGAAGGAGGAACTGTGGCGCTGGGACTCAGGAAGAAACGCAATCATCCGGAACCCGCCTCCCGCCTCATAAGGTTCGAGGCGGCGGACGGCATCGAGCTCGGCGGGCTTCTTTATGAGCCGGCTCGAGCCGCGAAGGACGTATTGATCTGGCTTCACGGCACCGGCGGCTCGTCGATCTTCGACTCGAAGCGGACGAATCCGCTTGCGGCAGAGATCGTGCGGCAGGGCCTCGCGTTCTTTCCGTTCAACAACCGCGGCGCGCATGTGATGCGGCGGCTCGCTGTCCGGTCAGGAAAGCGGAGCAGCCATGTGCAGGGCGGCGCGGCATTCGAATTGATTCGCGAATGTGTCGCCGATATCGACGGCGCGATCCGCGAGCTTCGCGCGCGCGGCTACTCGCGGTTTCATCTCGCGGGACACTCGACCGGCGCGAACAAGATCGTCATCTACGACCAGCTCAAGCGCCGCAATCCGGTTGCGAGCTACCTGCTCGTCGCCGGCGGCGACGATACCGGCATGTTCTACGAACAGCTCGGCCCGCGGAAGTTCCACGCAACGCTCGATCGCGCGAAGGCGATGATCAAATCACGCCGCGGTATGGAGCTGGTTCCCCCGGCGATCTCCGATGTGCCGATGAGTTGGTGCTCGTTCTACGACATGGCGAATCCCGACGGCGAGTACAACGTCTTTCCGTTTCTCGAAGCGCTCGAGGATGTGAAGCTCTCGCGCAAGCCGCCCTTCTGGCGTCTGAAGACCATCCGGAAGCCGGTACTCGCGATCTACGGCGAGAACGACGAGTACCTCTCCGATGTCTCCGCCGCCGTTTCCGCAATGGCCGATGCAGTCGGCCCTCGGGAGAACTTCGAATTCGCCATCATGCGCAACGCCGACCACAGCTTCACGGGTCGGGAGGCGACATTGGGCGCGCTCATGGCGACCTGGGCGACGTCGTTTTGATGGGGGTTCATCCTGAGCCGCGAAGACGGCGAAGGATCAACGGTGGCACCGCGGCACACCCTGCCGGTGCCACCGTTGACCCTTCGCTTCGCTCAGGGTTGAGTTCTTATTTTTGCCACGACCTCTTTCGCCAGATCATTCGGAATCGGGATCGTGAGGTTGTAGTGCGCGATCTTCCACCGTCCGCCCTCCCGGCGCAGGACTCCGGTTCCGCGGCATTCGCCGTATGAGGCGCTGTCGAGCACCTCGTCGAACCAGGCGACCTCGCCATGGACCATCACGTTCCGGCCGCGCGGCTTGAACGTCCATGCGGTGCCTTTCGCAAAGTGCGGATGTGCGAACGCGCGGAAGGCCGCGAGATCCCATCGCTCGGTTGCATCGGTGCCCATGAAGACGGCGTCGGTGGTCATGTGTTCGAAGTAGCGCGACTCGTCCGCGACGCTCGCGGCCTGGTGCCAGTCATCGATCACCGTGTTGATGGCTGCGCGATCGTCGACAACGGGCACTGTTGCGCAGCCAGCGAGGAGAAGAAGAGCGGCAAGTGCAGTTCGCATCGCGCAATTATCGCGCGATGACGCTCGCAAGCACTTCGAACGATTTCAGTTCGTGCCCGAGGAAGCTGCGGCGGATCGAGCCGGCGAGTGAGCGGACCTCGAAAATTGTCGCGGGAGATATCGCGCGCGACGCGTATTCGGCCACCGGCGTGCTCCCGATCGCGACGAGCTCGTCAGCGACGTCGTTGCTGATGACGAACGCGTCGCGCGTTGCGCACGACTCGCAGATGAAACCCTCCTGCTTCACATCGAATCGCAGCGGCCGCCCCATCGGCTCTCCGCACTGCATGCAGTTCTTCGTCGACGGAAAAATACCGGCGAGCCGGAGCATCCACACCTCGACATACGCGACGACCGACTGCACCGCAACATCCCCGAGGAGCGCCTCGGTCGATCGGTCGAGCAGCCGGTAGATCAGCTCCGCGGGATCGCCCGACGAGGCAAACGTATCGACGGTTTCCGCGATGTACGTCGCTGCGATGCTGCTGACGAGATTCTGCTGCGCGGGAAAGAGCGAGCGGATCAGCTCCGCCGATTCGATCCGCACAGCCTCCTCCGACTCGCGCTCGGCGTAGCCGACGCGGATCTTCGCGAGCGGCTCGAGCGCGGCACCGAAGCGGCTTCTGATCCCGCGCGCGCCGTACGCCCACCCCTTCACCTTGCCGTGGTCGGGCGTGAGAAACACGACCATCTTGTCGCGCTCGCGCGACGGCCAGGTGTGGAGGACGATCGCCTCTGTTCGTTCGAGCTTCACCGCGCAGAGGTTACACTGCGTCGCTTGTCTTCCGTCTTCGTTCACAGAGCCGAAGCGAGGCGGCAGTTCCGCGAGTTTGCGGCGGGGGAGATTGCGAATGAGAACCTCGCGCGCGGCGCGCTGCTGATCGCGCTCGAGGACTATCCGCAGCTCTCGGTCGATGAGTATCTGATGCGCCTCGATGATCTGGGCGCGCGCGCCGCGAAACGCGCGTCTGCCAGCGACCCCCCCGTTTTCCGCCTCGGGCATCTGCACGCTGAAATGTTCGACGCCGATGGCTATCGCGGCGACATCCAGAACTACTACGACCCGCGGAACGTCTGCCTCAACGAAGTGATCGACCGGAAGGCAGGTCTTCCGATCGCGCTCTCGATCATCTTTCTGCACGTTGCCGCGCGTCTCGGGCTCAACGCGTCGGGCGTCGGATTGCCGGGACACTACATCGTGAAGGTGCGCTTCGAGCTGAATGAGATCTACGTCGATCCGTTCGCAGGCGGCGCAACACTGACAGTCCCCGAGATCGCGACGATGCTCTCGCAGATGACCGGCGGGCGCGGGAAATTGGCGAGCGAGCATCTCCGCTCGTGGAGCGGACGCGAGACGCTCGTGCGCGTGCTGGCGAATCTGCAGAGCATGTGGCTGCGCGCGGGCGACGAGAAGCGGGCGAACGCCGCGCGCGAGCGGATGGAGCTTCTGCAGACATGAAGCTCTTCGTCACGATTCTCGAGAAGAACTCCGAAGCTGCGCTCGCCGCAATCCGCGCGATCGACGGCGAGCACGACGGAGTTGAAGTGCGCGCGGAGCATTTCGGCGAATTCGATCCCGCGGTCTTTCGCGCTGCGACAGGCAAGACGATCATCATGACCTTCCGCGGAGCGAGTCCTTCGCGCGCGCTGCAGCGACGAGTGCTCGACGCCGGCATCGAACTGGTGGATGTCGAGTATCCGGGCGAGATCGAGGACGCGTCGCGTACGGTTCTCTCGCTTCACGATTTCGAAGGGATGCCCGACCTCGACGCGCTTGTCCCCGCGATGTTGGCGCGCAACTGCGCACACGCGAAGATTGCGGTGACGCCGCGGAACTTTGCAGACAACCGGCGGTTGCTCTCATTCGTTCACGAGCCGCGCATCACCCTCATCGGCATGGGCGAGCGCGGCATCTACTCGCGAATCCTCGCGCCATTCCTCGGCTCCGAGCTGGTCTTCGTCGCCCCGTCGGAAGATAAGGCCGCCGCCCCCGGCCAGATCTCGCTCCAACGCGCGCTCGATATGGAGTGCGGCGGCCATGCCGCCGCCCCCCAGAAACCAAAAGTGTTCGCAGTCGTCGGAAACCCCGCAAGCCACTCAGTCTCCCCCTCGATTCACAATCCACTCTTCCGCCAGAAGAACGTCCCGGCCGCCTACACGATCGCGTCGATTGAATCGTTCGACGAGATCACAGAACACTTTCTGAACGGCGAGCCGTGCGGACTGAGCGTCACCGCCCCCTTCAAGGAAGTCGCGCTCGCGTTCGCAAAGAGGGTCAACGCCGAAATCGGTGAGAACGCGATCGAAGCCGGCGCGGTCAACACGCTCGTCAAACTCGAGAAGACGATCCTCGCCGACAACACCGACGTCGACGGATTCAACTTTATCCTCAGCCAGCTCTGCGGCCGCGATCGGAAATCAGTCGCGCTGATCGGCGCGGGCGGCACTGCGCGCGCCGCGCTCGTCTCGCTTCAGCGCGCCGGAATGCACGTGACGCTCTTCAACCGCACCGAGGAGAACGCGAGAAAGATCTGGGACCGCACCGAGCCGCTCGAACGTCTCGCCTCGTTCGACGGCGAGATCATCATCAATACCACAGCGGCCGGCGATGTGCAGTTTTCCCCACGCGCCGGAATGGCGTACGTCGAAGCCGCATATGGAGGCGCAGAGATCGCCGCGCGGCATGAGAGACTTCGCGCCGCCGGCATACAGGTGTTCGACGGACTCGAGCTCCTCCGCGCGCAGGCTGTGCGTCAGCACGAGCTCTTCATGAAGGTCTTCGATGAATCGCGATGAATTCGAGCGGCTGCGCGGCGACTACGATGTGATCCCGTTCGTTCGCGAGTTGAGCGCCGACGCGATCACGCCGGTCGCGGCCTTCGCCGCGCTCTCTCCCGCCGGCAGCGAGGCGTTTCTCTTCGAGAGCGTCGAGCGGGGAGAAAACCTCGGCCGTTACTCCTTCGTCGGCTTCGAGCCGCGCCGCAATCTGGTGTTCGACGCGTCGACCCCCGATCCGGCCGCACTCCTGAATCGCGAGCTCGTTCCGCTCCGCGTCCACAACGAGGACGCGCTCCCGCCCTTCTTCGGCGGCGCGGTCGGCTACTTCGGCTACGGCGTCTCGCGCTGGCTCGAGAAGATCCCGGACTCACATCCCGACGACTTCGGCGCGCCCGACGCGAAGCTCCTCTTCTTCGACAACGTCGTCGTCTTCGATCACGTACGCCAGCGGCTCTACGTCGTAGTGAACCTCTTCACGTCCGATCCGAACGCGTCGGTCGAGGAAGCCGAGCGAAGACTCGAGCGGGCGATCGCGACGCTGCGGCGAGCGGAAGTCGATCTGCTCGATCTGCCGCACAGCGCGTCCGACGCGGGCTTCGAGTCGAACTTCACCCGCGAGCAGTTCGAGTCGATGGTGCGCGAGGCGAAAGAGGAAATCATCGCGGGCGAGATCTTTCAGATCGTTCTCTCGCAGCGATGGAGCACCGAGTTTCCTGAAACGGAGGCGCTGACGCTCTATCGCGCGCTCCGGTCGGTGAATCCGTCGCCGTACATGTTTCTCCTCCGCAGCGATGAGTGCACGCTCGTCGGCGCGTCTCCGGAGATGCTCGTCCGCGTCACCGGCACGCGCGCAGAAACTCGACCGATCGCCGGAACGCGCCCGCGCGGGAAGACCACGGACGAAGATGCCGCGTACGCGACCGCGCTCCTGGACGATCCGAAAGAGAACGCGGAGCATCTGATGCTCGTCGACCTCGGGCGCAACGACCTGGGGCGGATAGCGCGAGCCGGATCGGTCGTAGTGACCAGTTTCCGGCGCATCGAGCGGTACAGCCATGTCATGCACCTCGTCAGCGACGTCGAAGGAGTCGTGCGCGAAGATCGCACGCCGGTCGACGTATTCCTCTCATGCTTTCCCGCCGGCACCGTCAGCGGCGCGCCCAAGATTCGCGCAATGGAACTGATCGACCACTACGAGCAGACGCGCCGCGGGCCATACGCCGGCGCGGTCGCGTACGCCGGCTTTTCCGGCAATCTCGATTCCTGCATCACGATCCGGACGATCGTGCTCGCGAACGGGCGCGCCTATGTGCAGGCTGGCGCCGGCATCGTCTACGACTCGAATCCGGCGACGGAGTGGGAGGAGACGTTGAACAAGAGCGCGGCCCTCCGCTACTCGGTCGGTCTTGCGAAGGAACTGCTCTCGAAGCGGACCTTCTGAATCCCGGCGGTGTGAAGGAACTTCGCGAGCTTCGCCTCGGCGTTCTTCGCGGCCATCGGCAGGATCCCCTTCTTCAGCGCCTCGGTTCGGATTCCGGTCTCCGCGTTCTGCCGCGCGCGCGTTTCGAGGTTCATGTCTGAGCGGCGCAGCATCCCGGTCTTCCGCGTGACAACCTTCGATTCGCGGTTGTCGACGCGCGTGATCAGAATCTGCGGCGGCGGGAGTCGCATGACGATCGTCCCATCCGTGTCGCGCCACGCGTCCTTCGGCTGGAGGAGCGAGAGGTCGATTCCGGCGATGACGTCGCCCGTCGCGAGGAACGTCAGCTCATCGCCCGCGAGCGCGTTCGGTACCAGGTCGTAGGACTGCGAGATCGTGCTGACGTGCATCACCCGCATCGCCGCGGTCTCGAGGCGGGAAAGCTCACGGACCTGCGTGACGAGCGCGCCGAGGTCGACGATCTGCTCTTTCCTCTCCATCACGCTGGCGACGGCGGCTCTCATCGCGCGCTGCGTGGAGCGCCAGGCGAGGAATGCACCAACACCTGTGATGAAAATCACGGCAATGACGACAAGTGAAGTACGGAGGCGCATCCGTCGGGGCGAAACAGGAGACGTTCCGGTCAAATTCTGTTATCCTCCGCCCACTTCGGTCACGTTCAAAGAAGCGTTCAAGAGGCCCGGCTTATCCTCTTACCTCAACGCAGCTCCACCCCGGTGAGCTGCCGGTACGCCTCCAGATACTTCTCACGCGTCTTCGCGACCACATCAGCAGGCAGCTCCGGCGCGGGGGGATTCTTGTCCCATCCCGTCGATTCGAGCCAGTCGCGGACGAACTGCTTATCGTACGACGGCGGATTTTTTCCGACGGCATATTGATCCGCGGGCCAGAAGCGCGACGAGTCGGGCGTCAGCACTTCGTCGATCCAGATGATGCGCCCGTCCTTCAATCCGAACTCGAACTTCGTGTCGGCGATGATGATGCCGCGTGTGCGCGCGTAGCCGGCGGCCTCGCTGTAGAGCTTCAGCGTCAGATCGCGCAGCTTCTTCGCGAGGTCTGCGCCGACGATCTGCGACATCCGATCGAACGGGATGTTCTGATCGTGCCCCGACTCTTCCTTCGTCGCGGGCGTGAAGATCGGCTGCGGCAGTTTGCTCGCGGTCGTGAGGCCCGGCTCGAGCTTGATGCCGCAGACTTCACCGTTCTGCTGGTACTCCTTCAGACCGGAGCCGACGAGGTAGCCGCGCGCGACGCACTCGACCGGGACGACTTCGCACTTTTTCACGAGCACGCTGCGGCCACGAAGGCCCTGATGCTCCTTCACAGCCGCGGGGAACTTTTCAAAGTCACTCTCGACGACGTGGTTCTCGACGTTCTTGAAACGGTTGAACCAGAAATTCGAGATCTGCGTGAGGATGCGTCCCTTGTCAGGCACTCCCGGCGACAGCACGACGTCGAAGGCAGAGATGCGATCGGTGGCCACGAACAGGTACGTATGGCCGAGGTCGTAAACATCGCGGACCTTTCCGCGGCGCGTGAGGGGAAAGGGGAGGGAAGTCTGGGTGACGGCCGCAGTCATGACCGCGGATTGTATCCATCCCCGGGCATCACCCAGGGTAATCCTTCGCTTCGCTCAGGATGACGCTAGGCCTACTTCGCGATTCTGAATCCGTTCGCTTCTTCCACGAGACTCGCGACGCCGAGGCTGGTCGCGGTCGCGCGGACTGTACGCGCAGTCGCGGTATCGATTCGCTTACCCGCGATCGGGTCGATCGCCTTCTTGCCGTAGAGCGACTTCGCGGTCGCGAGGAGAATCGGAGTCTGGTACATCGAGTCGCCGGAGAGCGCATCGATGGTCGTGGTGTACGGGAACACGACCGCTTCGCCCGACGGATCGTCGAGGAGGAACTCGATGGTTCCGCGATCGACTTCGATCGGAAGCGGCATCTGCAGATGACCGAATGGCGGAAGGCCGAACGGTTCGTCGCGAAGCTTCACGCCGTTCGCGTTGTAGATCGTCATGCGCAGCATCACGTTTTGGCGGCCGAGGTTCACCGCGCCGACGTTGGTCCGCCATCCCTCACGCGCGATGTTGCGGATGCCGTGCGCGATCGAGCTGATACCGTCATCTTCCAGGCCGGTCCAGACGCCGGGAATCGTTTGCCCGTACGTTCCGCTCGAACGGTTGTTGTATGTATTGGTGACGACGAGGAACGAGCGCGACACCATGTCGTTCGGTACGCCCGGATTGTCTTCGGGGAACGTTGCGACCAGCAGAGAGCCGGTGCCACTCGCGTCGAAGAGGTCGTCGAGGATGTTGTCCGAGAAGACGACCGAGTTCGCGCGAACGTCGACGAGCTTCTCGATGCCTTTCAAGCCGCCGCTCGGCATGAAGACGACGCTGACACGCAGCGGGTAGTCGAGCTGCGGATTGAAAATGCTGATCTGCGTCATCCAGCGGGTTCCGAACGCGCCGTTGTTGTTTGCGGCTGCCGGAATCACGTACGTATCGTTGACTTGAGCCGACGCGGAAAACGCGGCGGCGATGCTGACGAGTGCGACGAGAAGCAGTCTGGAGGCTCTCACTGGGTATTTCCTTTCGAGCTCGCTTCACTGCATTCGAGGTGCCGATGGTTGTGTCCGGCTAAATCATTGGAATTACTAGCGAAGACGAGTTTCGCGACGTTCGCGTCGTCTCCGCGAACGTACACCGATGTCCCATTCCGAAGTCATCCCCGGCGGCGCTACACTTCAACGCCATGACTCAGATCAGCAATCGTCTCTCCGGCCTCGTGCAGTCCGACATTCGCCGCATGTCCCGCGAGTGCGAGCGGGTCGGCGGCATCAACCTCGGGCAGGGGATCTGCGACCTGCCGACGATCCCCGAGCTGATCGAAGGGGCGACCGAGGCGATTGCGGGATCGAAGGCGACGTACTCGAAGTTCGAAGGGATCGATCTTCTGCGCGAGCGGATCGCGCGAAAAATCGAGCACTTCAACGGCTTCCGGGTCGATCCGGCGAAGGAGCTTGTCGTCACCGTCGGCTCGACCGGCGGATTCGCCGCCGCTGCGATGGCGACTCTGAATCCCGGCGACGAGGTAATCCTTTTTGAGCCGTACTACGGCTACCACCTCAACACGCTCAAAGTCCTCGGCATCGAGACGAAGTTCGTTCCGCTGCGGATGCCCGGCTGGTCGATCGACTTCGACGAGCTGCGCCGCGCGTTCTCGAAGCGGACCAGGGCGATCGTTGTCTGCACGCCGTCGAATCCGTGCGGCAAAGTCTTCACGCGCGATGAGCTCGAGCGCATCGGCGCTCTCTGCCGCGAGTTCGGCGCGTGGGCGTTCACCGATGAGATCTACGAGTACATCGTGTACGACGGCAAGCGCCATCTGTCGATGGCCTCGATTGAGTCGTGCCGTGACGTGACGATCACCATCTCAGGTTTCTCGAAGACCTTCTCGATCACCGGCTGGCGCATCGGATACGTCGCTGCGGATGCGAAGATCGCAGAGGCGATCGGACTCGTGAACGATCTCTTCTACGTCTGCGCGCCGACGCCGCTGCAGTGGGGTGTGGCGCGCGCGCTCGAGATCGGTGAGGAGTACTACCGCAACCTCGCGGCCGATTACGAGAAGAAGCGCGACATGCTCGCCGCCGCGCTCCGCCACGCCGGCTTCAAACCGTTCGTGCCGCAGGGGGCGTACTACATGCTCGCCGAGATTCCAGCCGGCTATCGCGACGCTCGTGAAGCCGCGATGTCGCTCATCGAAGAGTCGCGCATCGCGTCGGTGCCGGGCCCGTCGTTCTACGCGTCGGATCGAGGCGACAGGCTGCTCCGCTTCTGCTTCGCGAAAGACTTCGCGGCGCTGGAAGAGGCAGGGACGCGCCTGGCGAGAGCTTGAGGGGGTCAGGTCTTCGTTTCGCTGGTTCCCCACAATGCGTAGAGAACCAGCGAACGAATACGTGACCCATTTTCCTGGCGAAGGCTTGAGGAGGCCAGGTATTCGTTCGCGGTTCGCCACAATGTGTAGAGAACCAGCGAAACGAAGACCTGACCCCATTCTATTTTTTCATGTCCGCCAGGATGTCCTCGGCGTGCTTTGCCGTATCGATCTTCTTGTAGATCTTCTTGATGCGGCCGTCGCCGCCGATCCAGAACGTGGTGCGCGCGACGCCCCAGGTGCGCCGACCATACATGTTCTTCTCTTTCCACGCGCCGAACATCTTTGCGACGTCGGCTGTCTGATCGGAAAGCAGCGGGAAGTTGAGGCTGTGCTTGTCGAGAAACTTCGCGTGACTCTCGAGCGAGTCGGTCGAGACGCCGAGGACAACCGCGCCGTGCTTCGTCAGATCGCTTTCGTGATCGCGGAACGAGCAGGCTTCAGCGGTGCATCCGGGCGTGTCGTCTTTCGGATAGAAATAGAGGATCACGTCCTTGCCGCGAAACTCCTTCAGCGTGAGCTGCTTGCCACGCGTCGATGGAAGGCTGAAGTTCGGCGCAGCATCGCCGACCTTCGGCTCGTAGTAGTCCTGCATGTCGATTTCCTCCTGGCTAATTCGTCGCAACGTCGAACAGCAGCTTTTCGGCGATGAGCACGGCGTTGAGCGCCGAACTGCGCCGGAGGTTATCGCAAACGGCCCAGACCCAGAATCCGCCTTCAATCGTCGGATCGGCGCGGACCTCGGCGATGAGCACCTCGTCGCGTCCGGCGGCGTCGATCGTTCCGAATGCCTGGTCGCCTTCGGGGAACGCGAGCGCCGGATTTCCGCGCAGAGCCTGCGTGATCTTCTCGATTCCGATCGGCTTCCGCATCCTGATGAACAGCGAGAACGTGTGACTGTGAAAGATCGTCCCCTGCGTGACGAATAGCGCGAGCTCGATCTTCGGGTCGGTCAGCGCGCGCACCTGCTTCACGATGAGCTCCTCGTGCCGCTCGAGCGCCGGGTAGAGATTGAACGCGGCCTGGCGGTCGAAGACCTGGGTCGGCACTGTTTGGACGTTCAGCACGCTGATGGTCTGCCGCGCGAGCTCTTCGATCGCTTCCTGCCCGAGCTCCGACGCAGGCTGAATGACCGTCGCCGTGCAGCTCGCGATCGATCCCACCTTCGCGATCTGCTCGAGGATCAGCGCGATCGGAATCGCGACCGGATGCGGCGAGATGACGACCGGCTCGCCAGCGAGCTCGTCGAGGTTCAGTCCCGCGATGCCCAGCCGGCCGTCTTCGGTTGACGACGGCTGCGAGAGATCGATCGCGATGAATTTACCCTCGGCATGCCTGTCGATCCACTCGCGATTGCTCGCTGGCGCGCCGCAGAAAAAGACCAGATCGAGATCGTCGAGCTCCACGGCCGACGCCGGCGCGACGATCATGGGCTCGTCGCCGAGCTCGGTGACCGCGCCCGCGCTCTCGCCCGAAGTGTCGAGCAGCACCACCTTCGCGAACGGGAACGAGCGCTCGCGCAGGATCGAGCGAATCTCGTTTCCTACGAGCGTCAGCGGATTGACGATGCCGAGGCGCGGGCCTGCGTCTTTCTTCAAGGCGCCTCGATCGGCTCGAGCACTTCAGGCGGGAGCGATCGCGACGGGAATGCGACCGACCAGAGCTTGATCAGCGGTCCCGATACCAGATAGAGAATCGCGCCGGCGAAGAAGAACTCCTTCGGCCACTTGCTCGCGACGCCGACGATCAGCGCCAGCATCACGAAATACATGAGCGAGCGTTCCTTCTGCAGGTTCAGACCCTTCTGGCTGCGGTAGCGGATCGGCGAGACCATCGAGAACGCGACGACCGTCGTCACGATGAGCATCACCATCGCGAAGTCATGCTGGAAGACCGGCGCGTGAGCGAAGTTGACGATCGACGCAATCGTCAGCGCACCGCCAGGGCTCGGGAGTCCGACAAAGTATCGATGGTCGCTCTTGCCGGTCATCACGTTGAAGCGAGCGAGGCGGAGCGAGACGGCGACGAGAAATAGAAACGCGATTGCGCCGCCGAGATTGCCGAGGGTCCGGAGACCCCATGCGTAAACGAGGAGCGCGGGGGCGGCGCCGAACGTGACGACGTCGGCGAGCGAGTCGTACTCCTTGCCGAACTCGCTCGTCGCGTGAAGCTGCCGCGCGATCAGGCCGTCAAACGTGTCGAAGATCGCCGCGACGAAAAGCGCGAAGCAAGCCTTCTCGAAGAAGTCGATCGCCGCCGCATTGTTCCCCTCGGTGATCGCCTGCAGCGCCCGCGTGCTGTTGATCATGCAGCGGAAGCCGAAGAAAAGATTCATGACCGTGAGGAACGTCGGGATGACGAAGACCCCGCGACGCAGGCCACGCCCGACATCAGCGCGCTTCATGCGGATCCCTCGCTCGGCATCCGGCGATGGTAATGCAAAGGGGGGCGGGTTTTAGCATTCAACACTCAACATTCAACATTTAACATTCCCGTGTCCTTGTGACCTCCGAAGCGGAATGTTAAATGTTGAATGTTGAGTGTTGAATGTTGAAAAAAAGCCCCGGATTTCTCCGGGGCTTTCTTTTCGGTCACGGTGTTGTGTCGTCAGGCGTTTGCGTGCGAGGTTTCGTAGGTTCGAATCCGCTCGGCCATGTGATCTTTGAGTAGGAGTTTCCGCTTCTTCAAGGTTTTCTCTTCGAGTTCCTCATCCGTAGTGACCTCGTGTTTGGCGGTGAGCTCGTTCAGGCGGTGTTCGCACCTGTGATGCTCTTCGATCCACTCGCGAAATTCCGGGTCTTCCGTGCTGAGAACCTGTTGAATGTCAGCGGTACGATTCGACATCGATCTTTTCCTCCTTCGACGCACCTTGCTGAAAGAATTTTAGCACCGCGGGTAAAGTTTGGAACAAGGAGATAAGCCTAGCACTCTCAGATATTTGGGCTAGAATGCCCCGCGCATGCCTCGCGAGCGGCTCCTTCTGATTCTCGTCGCGCTCGTCGCAATTTCTGCGCTCATTACGCCCCTCCAGCGCGAGCTTTACGTCGGCGATGAAACGAAGTACTCGCAGATCATCCGCGAGATGCGCGCGGGCGGCTCGTTCCTCTTCCCGCCGCTGCACGGCAAGCCGTTCACGCACAAGCCGCCGGTTCATTTCTGGATGATCGACGCGCTGACCTATCCGCTCGGCACTTACTCGATCTGGCCGTATGTCATCCCATCGATTCTCGCGTTCGTCGCGATGCTCTGGCTGATGTGGCGGATGGGCGGGCCGCTCGCCGCGTTCATCTGCGGCACGGCGCTCATGATCTGGGGCTCCGCGCAGACGGCGCGGATGGATGTGAGCTTCACCGCGCTTCTCGTGTTCGCCGCGTGGCGGCTCTGGCTCTTCTTCGATGAAGGACAACCGCGCGACCTGATGCTCTGCGGAATCGCGACCGGCATCGCGACGCTCGTGAAGGGACCGATGGCGCCCGTGATCATCGTCGCGCTCTTCATCTTCGAGCGGATCCGCCGGCGAAGCGCACCGCGCGCGAACTACGTCCCGGCGATTGCCGCGATGATCATCATCCCGCTCCTCTGGTTCGTGCCGGCGATGATGGCGGGCGGCGATGAGTACACGCGCGAGGTGGTCGTGAAGCAGACTGCAGGCCGCGCGGTCGGCGCCTGGGTCCACAAGGCCGCACCGTGGTTCTACGTCACGCACGCGCCGGGCGATCTCTTCCCCTGGTTCTTTCTCGCCGTCGTCGCACTCATCGCCGCGTACAAGCGCCGCGACGAGCGCGCCAAGTTCTGCGTGAGCTGGATCCTCGCGGTGCTCGTTCCGTACTCGCTGCTCAGCAGCAAGCTCGACATCTACATGATGGCGATGATCCCGCCGGTCGCGCTGATCGTCGCGCGCTTCGCGGGACACGGCGCCGACGACACCTGGTCGCGCTGGGGCTGGCGCGCGAACATCCTCACCCTCGGCATCCTCGCCGGCATCGGTGCGGCAGGACTCATCGTCTCGCCGGCGCAGATCAAAGGTCCGGAAGCCGCGCTCGCGAGCGATCCGCGCGTGCGCATGCTTTTCTGGATCCTCGCCGGCGCTGGGGTGATCGCGCTCGTGATCGCGATCCGCTCGCGCCGCCTGCTGACGTCGACGCTGCTGGTCGGTGCGGTGCCGCTCGTCGCATTCGTCTACGCCGCGATCGCGCTCATTCCGATCGCCAACGAGCTCGCATCGACGCGCCGGTTCATCGCAGCGATCGAGAAGCAGCGCGTCGCGCCGGAGCTCGTCGGCGTGTACTTCATGCCGCATATCTGGGCGCGCGGGATGGATCCGGCGCTCGAGCGCGTGAAGACGATCGAGGTGTCGTCGGCGGAACTACACGAAGTCATCGTGACGAGCCGGCGACGCAGCTCCGACATCGCCGCGCACCTCGGCGGATATCGCAAAGTCGATGAGTTCCGGATGATCGGGAAATGGTTCGATGTCTATCGACGCTAAGCGACGTTACGCCGCGGCCGCGTTCATCACGCTGCTGATCCTCGCGGTATTCTGGCCGTCGCCGATCGTCTCGTCGAACCGCCTCTGTTGCAACGAGCCGCTTGGTGTCGACGAGCTCTCGTTCCTCGGACGCGAAGCACCATCGTGGGATGTCGTCTTCTGGTTCATCGCGGGATTGCTGGCGCTCGCGATCGTCCACTCCGGCGAGCCTGCGCGTCCGAAAATAAGCGTCATGAAGCCGGCGCTGAAACCGATAAGAGCGCTGATCGCTGTGGCCGTGGCCGCGATTGCCGTCGCGATCACGTGGATCTACGCCGACGCGCCGATGATGGCGTGGTCCGTCGCGATTCACTCGGAGACCGTCGAGTCGCTGATCCGTCTGACGAACCGTCTCAGCGGCGGAATGAACCCGCCGATGATCGTGATCTTCTTCCTCCTCGCCGGCATCGCATACAGACACGCGCGGTGGGTCGTGTACGCCGCCGCGATGGCGATTGCGGGCATCGGCGCGGGCGCGATCGCGCACCTGCTCAAGTTTGTTGTCGGCCGCACGCGCCCGGAGCTGTGGCTCGGTCCGTATCACTACGCAGGAGGAGGCGCGGTCTCGTTTCCGAGCGGCCACACCGTCGGCGCGTTCGCGCTCGCCGGAGTGCTGATCATCGCATCGCGAAGCTGGCCGATGCGCATCATCGCGTTTCTGCTCGCGATCGGCGTCGGCCTCTCGCGCGTCCTCGCATTCCGCCACTGGCCCTCGGACGTCGTCGCATCCGCCCTCATCGGGCTGCTCGCCGCGTCAGTCGCGGCTGCCTCCGTGACCCCGGTCACGCGTGAGAACGATGGCGGCACCTACGATGCAATTCAGCAGGATTGAATGAAGCGCCTGACTCTGTTTCACCACGACGTAGTCCGCGAGCTTTGCGACGATTGCCGCAAAGAGCGCTTCCACTTCATCCCGAAAGGCACGACGCCTGCTGCCAGCGAATGCAAACGCTGCGGCTCCGAAGCGCGCCTCGCGGACCTGAGCGAAACCTCCCTCTTCCGCCTGATCACCAACGACGACGGCGAAATGGTCATCGTCCCCCTGATCGCATAAGCAGGAAGCTCTGCTTTTGACTCTGTGTGGCGCCGCCGCCCCGCGGCGGCGCTCCGTAGCCAATCAACATCTGCTTCGACAGACTGCCTCCGTCGGCGGCGGCCCGAGACGCAACAGATAGGCACGTTGCACGTGCATACGTGTGTGCATATACTGAACTCGTGGATGAATGATGAAACGCGAATACGATTTTGAGAAAGGCAAGCGGGGCGCGGTAGTTCCGTCCGAACCCGGAAAAACACGGATCACAATTCGGTTCGATACGGATGTTCTCGACTGGTTTCGCGAGCAAGTGAACAAGGCTGGCGGTGGGAACTATCAAACCATGATCAATGCCGCGCTGCGAGAGTATGTGAACAACCAGACCGAACCGATCGAGAAAATCTTGCGCCGAGTCGTCCGCGAAGAACTTAAACGCGCGTCCGCTTAACGGATCCGCACTTGCTGCCGCGCAGCCCGCTCGCCACACCGCGCGCTTTGAAAACATACTCGCGAGACGGACGTGCTTCGCCGCGGTGGATCCGGCCAGCCTCCTTCACACTCTCAAGAAGTTCGGCGAACATCTCTTTCTTCATTGGGGTGATTGCCCTCGAGGTCATCTTCGGTTGCTACAGGTCTGACGCGGTCAGCCCCGTTTTCTTCGCGATGCGCGACAACATGCGCGGACCGATCTCTTCCTGGTCATGGAACGCGAAAATGATGTCCGGCCAGCCCACTCTGGAAAGCACACGATGCGACCCACCCGCCTGGCGCTTTACCGACCACCCGATCCGAAGTAGCGCCGCTAGAACGCGCGACGCTTTGGACGAAGGCCAATTCATCCGTGAACAGCGAAAACGCCGCGAATCTCTGGAATGTCCTCGCCGTGCTCAATCCGATCGGCAAGCACGCGAAAGGCGAGAGCCTTCGCCCTGGCGACCGCTTCTTCGCGTGTGGATCCGTACGCAAGGACGCCAGGCAGATCGGCGACTTCTCCGATCCAACGGCCATCCTCTTCGCGCTCGATCTCAACGGTGAACTCGCTCATTTCGTAAGGATACAACCAGATGACTATTCACCGACTTCCGAGGCCACGCGAACGGCGCGAACGGGCGCGAACGGGGTCAGGTCTCCACCTCGCTGTCCAAGGTGCTGCGTTAAGTTAGTCGCACACCGATGCGCACTGTTGGATTGGAAGCTGAAGGGATTCTGAGCAGAGTGGAGACCTGACCCCCACATTTCGATTCGCCTTGCCGAAGACGTGACTCATTCTAGCTTTTTGGACTCAGGGCAGCTCGGCTGCCGGGCCAGCGTCGGGCCGTGTCAGCTGCTGCGCGTGGAGTTTGGGCCGCGGCTATCGCGGCGAGCGAACCTGCGCGAGGCGACAACCAGGACCGCCCACGTTGACACGATTGCCACGACCGGTGCGAGCTGCACAAGCGGACCGGCATGAACGTACGCAGTGCTGGCAAAATCATGCTCCGTCGCCGTGGAACCGTTTACTTGATACGCGCCACTAACGATCCGCGATGCTGCAGCCACGTAGACAACAGCAAGAGCTAGAGTCGCAGCGACCCCAACCAGCAGCTGCAACTGAGAGTGTCTCGACACCCACTGCCACACGACAAAAACAAGTGCAGCTCCTGCGATTGCGAGCGCAATTGCCGAGATATTGCCGAGGAGAATTGTTCGATCAAGCTTTTCCATTTCCGACATGAATGTTGTGGTCGTCCTAACGTATCTGACATTGAGCTGCGTTACCAATTTCGCCTGTCACGGGCGACGAACATGTTGGCCGGGTCGAGCGAAGCGCGGAAGCGCCGGGGCCCCGCGAATGGGGTCAGGTCTCCACCGGCAGTTGAATGATTCTGACTAGTGTGGAGACCTGACGCCCGCATTTCCTCGCGTCGGCGGCGGAGCGACCTGCGTCCGGTGCATCGCTAGTTGGACGGCGACTTCTTGCCGCCTAGGTCCGCAACGGATAGCCACGCGACAGCCTCGTCACCTCCACCACCGTCTGACGGCCTTGGTCTATGTAAGGCAGAATCAATCTCAGCAGCGAGAGCTCGTAGAGCCGACGTGAGAGTTGCTTCGCGCGTGCCTTCACCGACGACACCGACAAAGGAGAGGTTTCGTGCAGCCGAGGCTAGGAAGGCTCGCGAGCCGCCGAGGAGTCTCGCTTGTGCTTCGGGAACGGTGAAGAACCCACCCTCGCCCGGCATGACTCGCTCAAGGACGGAAGCGATAGGCAGCATTCCAATGCGAGTCTCAGCCTCCGGTGATAGAGCGCCGACCCGTTCGAGGATTTCGCCGAACGCACCTACTGCCACGACTACTGGCGCCCATGATTCGAAGCGGATCGTCTCAAGTCGAAGGCGAAGATGATCGCGAAGTGTCATGGCGCCACCCAACGTATCACGCGTTCACGTGTGCCGTTTTCCACATTGAGCAGAGTGGAGACCTGCCCCCACATTTCCTGAGGTGCAACAGTTAGACGGCGCTTCTGGAAGAACGCCGCTTTCGGATGGCGCGATCAACGACGAACCCTGCGCTCAACCACTGCAGAGTTGTCAGGATTGCGAAGAAGACCGCGCGAACCCATGAAGCGCGAAGATAGCCGAGGGAGAACGTACCACCGAGCGCTTCGGTTGCGATGATTGCGGTGACTAACGCCGGCCAATTGGCAATCTCGATGGCCTTAACCCACGAGAGCTCGCCGCCATGCCACTCGCTCCAGTTATGGAGCGGTCGAGCAGCGATGTAGGTCCAAGGATCGCCGGAACTCATTTCAAAGGCACCTCTGCCGAAAGAGAACATCTTTACGGTCAAGTTCCGCCGCCTCGGAAGGACGCGCGATGAGGAAGACGCCGAATGCGACGCCGTTCACCAGCAGCAAGATAAGGCCAAGACGCATGTTGGGGTACGACTGCCGCCTTCCGGCGGTTGCTTCATGAAATCCTTACCCTTCCAGATCGGCGAATTGCACGCTCACCAGCCTCGAACATCCTGCCTCCTCCATCGTGACTCCGTAAAGCACATCCGCGGCTTCCATTGTGCGGCGCGAGTGCGTGATCACGATGAACTGCGTGTCGCGCGACATGTCGCGGACGAGGCGCACGAATCTCTCGTTGTTGATTTCGTCGAGCGGGGCGTCGACTTCGTCGAGGATGCAGAACGGGGACGGCTTGTAGCGGAAGATCGCGAAGAGGAGTGCGAGCGCGGTCAGCGCACGCTCGCCGCCTGACAACAGCGCGATCGACTGGTTTCTTTTTCCTGGCGGCTGTGCGATGAGCTCGATGCCGCTCTCGAGCACATCCTCCTCATCGAGCAACTGCATCTTCGCGGTGCCGCCGCCGAAGAGTGACATGAAGATCTGCGTGAACGACTCGTTGACCGCATTGAACGCCTCACGGAAAAGCTCGCGTGAGGTGAGGTTGATCTTCCGGATCGTGCCGCGCAGCGAGTCGATCGCCTGCACGAGGTCGTCGCGCTGCGTCCGCAGAAATGACTCCCGTCCCTCGAGCTCCTGGTGCTCGTCGATCGCGAGCACGTTCACCGGCCCGATCTTCTCGAGCTGGTCGGCGAGCTTGTTCACTTCCGACTCGAGGTTGAACCGCGCTTCGTCATCCGCCGGCGGCTCGACCTCGGCCAGCGCATCGACTCCCGCATGCAGGTCGAGCGCGATCTGCTCGCGCAGCAATTCGAACGCCGACGTCGCGCGATCCGCACGCCGCTCCGACTCGAAGAGCGAAGTCTTCGCGGTGTTCCACACCTCACGCGAATTCACGGCGCGCGCTTCGAGCTCCTGGACGCGCGTCTCGAGATCCGCAACTTCGGCTTCGAGCGCGATGCGCGTTTCCGACAACTCATGCGACCGCGAGATCGACGTCGCGAGCTGCGCACGCGCATCCTCGACAGCCTTTTCGGTCTCCGTCTGCTTCGTGCCGAGGGTCTCGATCTCAACCTGGAGCTGCTTGACGCGCGCGCCGAGGGAGACGACGACGCGCGTCAGATTCTCGTGCTCGCGCTGGATCGCGTTGACGTTGCCGCCCGCCGCCTCGACGTTGACGCGCGCCTTCGAGGCGACCTGCGTGATCTCCTCGAACGAGGCGCGCAGCGTCGTGAGCTGCTCCTCGTGCGAGCGGATCGTCTCCTGCGTGTCGCGCTCGGTCTTCTCGAGCGCCTGCAGCTCGGCGATCGCGGCATTCTTCCGCGCGATGAGCTGCTCTTTTTCTTCGACGTAGAGCGTCTGCTCTTCCGATGCGACCGCGAGGTCCTTCTCGAAACGCTGAAGCTCGGCATTTGCGCGATCGCGATCACTGCGCTGCTCGCGCAGATCACCATCGGCCGCACGCGCGCGCTCTTCCGCAAGGATCCGCGAGTCATCCGCGGCGCGCGCCTCCTCTTCGACGCTCTGCAGTTCGGCCGCGAGTCTGCTCGCGCGCGTCTCTTCATTGCCGAGGAGCGACTCGAGGTCGCTCAGTTGCCGCTTGAGCGAGAAGACGCCGGGCGTGGCGCCTTCGGTCTTTCCACCGACGAGAAGCGGGCCGCGGACGACATCGCCTTCGAGCGTGACGAACGTCGCATGCGGACGCTCTTTCGCGCGATCGATCGCCTGGCGCAGATCGCTGACGATGTACGCCTCGGGGATGGCCTGCCGCACCGCTTCGGCGACCGGGCCGTCGCCGACGACCGAGTACGCCGCATCGCCGCGACGCGATCCTTCGCCGCCCGGCTGGTAGTCGAGCGTGATGAACGCGCCGCGTCCCGCGCCGCGCTCGCGCAAGCGCTGGATCGCTTCGATCGCCGTGTCGCTGCTCGCGAGCACGACTGCTTTCGACACTTCGCGCAGCAGCGTGTCGAGCGCCGCTTCGTAGCCTTCGGCAGCGCGCACCGATTCGGCGGCGGCCGCTGCGTTCGGGATGATCTCGAGGATCGCGCGGCGGACATCTTCGTCCTGCGACTCGAGCGAGGTGAGGAGCGTGCGGAGCGAATCGATCTTGTAGGTGGTCTGCGAGACGCGGTCGCGCGCGGATGAGAGCGACTCGCGCATCCCGTCGCGGCTCGCGTTGAGCCCGTCGCGCTGCGCGAGCGTTTCACGCGCCTTCTGCTGCGCGGCGGCGAGCACCTGCTCGGCCTGCTGCACGCGCGCGTCCCAGTCGTTCATCGTCGCGCGCGCGCCGTCGCGGCTCACCGCCGCCTTGCGAGCGTTCTCGCTGAGCTTCGTCAGATAGAACTCGCACTTTTCGACGGCGATCTCGATCTGATGCACCTGATTCCGCGACTCGGAGATGCGTGCGATCGTCCGCATGAGCGATTCGCGCGCGTCGGCGACAGCCTTCTCGTGCTGCCGCACTTCGTCCGAGTGCTCCTGGCGATCGCGCTCGACTGCGTCGGCGCCCTCGCGGAGCTGGTTGCGCTCCGTTCGCGCGGCTTCGAGTGCGCGCGTTTTCTCTTCGAGCTGCGACTGCTGTTCGGCGGCTTCGGACTCGAGCGTCGTGATCTGCGTTCGCGCCCCGTCGATGCGCTGAATGAGATCGCCGAGGTTGGTCTCGGACTGCTGGAGAAACGAGCGGAGGCGCTCGACGCCGGCGGTGAGGCCGGCCATCTCTTCGCGGACCGCTGATGCGCGGCTCGCGCGTCCGGCGTGTGTCGTGCGCGTTTCGGCGAGCTCCGCCTCATCGGTTGCGAGCTGCGCGGCGATCTCGCTCTCGCGCGCCTGCGCGTCGGCGACTGCGAGCTGCGCCGCTTGCTGTTCGCTCCGCGCCGCGACGATGCGTCCCTTGTATAGCGTCCGCTTCGCCGTCGAGAGCTCCTCGGCGACTTCGCGATGGCGGCGCGCTTTTCCCGCCTGCCGCTTGAGTGAGTTCAGGTTGCGCGTGACTTCGGAGAGCGTGTCGTCGATGCGCAGCAGGTTCTGCTGCGTCTCTTCGAGCTTCATCTCGGCCGCGCGGCGCTTCGTTTTGTACTTCGTGATCCCGGCCGCTTCCTCGATCAGGCGGCGGCGGTCCTGCGGCTTGTTGGAGAGGATCAGATCGATCTTCCCCTGCTCCATGACGGAGTAGTTGCGGATGCCGAGGCCGGTGTCCATGAGGATGTCGGAGATGTCCTTCATCCGGACGCGTTTGCCGTTGAGGCGGAACTCCGACTCGCCGGTGCGGAAGACGCGGCGGTTGAGCGTGATGCGTCCGTCGTCGGCGGCGGGATGGCCGTTCTCGCTCTTGAGCGTGAGCGTGACTTCGCCCATCGAGAGTGGTCGGCGGCGCGCAGAGCCCTGGAAGATGACGTCGTCCATCGTCTCGCCGCGGATGTGCGCGGCGCGGTTCTCGCCGAGGACCCAGATGATGGCGTCGCAGATGTTCGACTTGCCGCAGCCGTTCGGCCCGACGACCGCGGTCATCGGTGCGGGGAACGTCAGTAGAGCGGGTTCGTAGAATGACTTGAAACCGGCAATTTCGAGTTTTTCGAGGCGGAACATTGATTGTGCGTGTTTAGCACGTCCTCCGAGGAATGTCTCCGTTGACATGAACGCCCATGGAACCCCATAGAATCGCGCGATGTCCGTGGATGATTTCCTTCGCCGCGAAATCGAGGTCGGGAGCTTTCCCGGGGCGGTGTACGCCATCGGCTCGTCACGCGGGATCGAGCGGGAAAACGCACTCGGGCACGCGGTCGCCGTTCCCTTTCGTGTGCCGGCGACGCTCGACACGATTTACGACTGCGCGTCGATCACGAAGCCGCTGATCACCGGCGCTCTGGTCATGCAGGCGGTGAGCGAAGGGAAGATCTCGCTCGACGATTCATTCGAAGGATTCACGTATCGCCGGCTGCTCACCCACACCTCGGGGCTGCGCGCGTGGTTGCCGCTCTATTCCTATCCCGATTACCTCCGTGCGATTCTCGAGCATGGCGCGGAGTACGAGCCAGGGACACGCGTTGTTTACTCCGATCTCAATTTCGTGCTGCTGTACCTCGCGCTGACGCGGATCTACGGCGATTACGTGGCGCTCGCGGAGTCGCGGATCTTCAAACCGCTCGGACTGACGGACGCGATGTTCCGTCCGGCCGCTTCGCTGCGGCCGCGCATCGCGGCAACCGAGTGGGGTCAGCGATACGAAAGGGGCATGTGCGCGGAGCGCGGAGTCTTGTTCAACGGGTTCCGCGAAGGACTGATCTGGGGAGATACACACGACGGCAACTCGCACCACCTCGGCGGCACCGCCGGGAACGCAGGACTCTTCGCGACCGCACGCGCGGTGTTTCGAATCGCGCAGGG
>JAENWF010000009.1 GCA_016650215.1 Thermoanaerobaculia bacterium | reverse complement strand
GCCATGCCTGACGTGGCGCCGGCTTCAGCCGGCGGATTTTCGCCCCCCCTCCTCCGCCAACTCCAGCTCTTCGCACGTGCCGGCTCTCGCTCGTCCTTCGACGGATTCATCACCAGCCCGCTGATCCGCGAGCGCGCCGCACTTGCGCTGCAGTCAGTCTCCCCCACCCGCCTCGAAGACTTTGGCGAGTGCCCGCAGAAGTTCTTTTTCAAGGAGATCCTCGGAGTCCGCGACTTCGACGATCCGGAGCGCGACGTCCAGATCAACCGTCGCGAGAAGGGAACTCTCGATCACCGCATCCTCGAGCGCTTCTATCGCGAGGCCCCCGCCGGAGAGCCGCTCGATGGGGCGCTGGACGAGCGGATCGAGCGGATCGTCGACGAAGAGTTCGACGCGTTCGAGGAGAAGGCGCCTGCCTGGAATCGCGCGATGCGCGCGATCGAGCGCCGCGCCACGAAGCGAATCCTTCGCGATTTTCTGAAAGTCGATCTCGCCGATCTCTCCTCGAACTCGCTTACGCCATCGCGTTTCGAATACCGCTTCGGTTCGAAGCATCGCGATCACGTTCCCGATCACCCCGACGCATTCATCGTCGATGTCGACGGAGTGCAGCTTCGCGTCGAAGGAACGATCGACCGCATCGACGAAGGAGACGGTCGATACCGCATCATCGACTACAAGGGCGGCAAGGCGCTTCGTCACGTACAGCTCGGCGACAAGATCGATCGCGGCGTCCGGCTGCAGCTCGCGCTCTACGCGATGGCCATCTCGGACTTTTTCGGCATCGAGCCGGAGATGGTCAGCGGCATCATCCGACCGGTTGCATCCACCTCGATTGAGCCGAAGAAGTTCGCGTTCGAGCTCGGCGAGAAGACTGACGGTCTGCGCGCCACGCTCACGACGTTCGTCCAATCGATTCTTCGCGGGTACTTCCCCGCCTTCCCCGATGAAGACGACTTCAAGTCGTGCACATATTGCCCGGTGAACCATTCGTGCAGAACGCGCCATGATGCGCGCGAGCGGCGCGAGGCACTCCGATCGGGCGAGCCGCTCGCGCTGCTGCGGGAGCTGCTGTGAAAAACACGCTGCAGCATTCGCTGCCGTTCAACGCCTCCCCGGCTGCACCGGCGGGACCGCGCAACCTCGTCATCGAGGCGGGGGCGGGGACCGGGAAGACGTCGGCGATCGTCGCCGAGGTGTTGCGGCTGCTGCTCGACGACGAAGGACTCGATCCTGAGCGGATCGTGCTGATGACGTTCACGGAGAAAGCGGCGGGCGAAATTGCCGACCGGATTCACGAGGCGCTCGCGGAGCTGGAGCTTCGCTTCGATGACGACGAGATCGTCTGGCCGGCGGGGTCTCCCAAGCCGCTGCTCGTCGTTCCGCGCGAGAAGAAGGATGCGTGGCGTCGCGCGTGCGCGAAGCAGATCGCACGCATCGACGCGATTCGCTCGCAGACGATCCACTCATTCTGTCAGTCGCTGCTGCGCATGTATCCAATCGAGGCCGGGCTCGATCCGCAGTTCAAGATCATCCAGGGCTTCGAGCACTCGCTTCTCTTCGACCAGGCGTACGACGCGTGGCTCGACGACGAGACGCGCGTGAATCCGTCGCCGGAAAAACTCCAGGAATGGGAGTTCCTCCTCGCGCATGTCGGCTACCTGTTCCAGATCCGTGATCTGGTATTCGCGCTCGTGTCGCGCCGCGATCTGCTGCGCGAGGACGCCGCAGGATTCGGCAGCATCGCGGAAGTCGAAGACGACCTCCTCGGCGCAATCACAACGATTCGCCGCGGCGACCTCTCACGGCTCAATGCTGATCACGCGCTCGACGTGTTCAAGTACGTTCAGGCGAACGAGCCACCCCGCGGTGGTTCGCTCGAGGCGTGGATCGCCTACTTTGAGCCGATCGCGATCCCGCTGCGCGAAGCCAATCTGCCGCGCGATCCGGTGCTGAAGGAAGCGCTCATCGTTCTCCGCACCGAAAAAGACAAAGGGGCGCCGATCTACGACCGTCTCATCCGCCATCGGTCCGCGGTCGCTCTGCTCGCCCTCACGCTCCGCTTCATCGCGTTTCTCGATGAGGAGAAGAAAAAGCTCGGCGTCGCAGACTTTGATGACCTGCTGCTCCGAACACTCGCACTGCTCGAGAACCCAGCGGTGCTCGATCGCGCGCGCCAGCAGTTCGACTACCTCTTCGTCGATGAGTTCCAGGACACCGACCGGACGCAGGCGAAGATCATCGAGAAGCTTGCGACCGATCGCAGCGGTGCCTGGATTCCAGGGCGCACGGTCGTCGTCGGCGACCCGAAACAGTCGATCTACGGATTCCGGCGCGCCGATCCGGAGACCTATCGCGCCATGACGGGCGCGATGATCGAGGCGGGCGCCGAGCATCGCCCGATCATCGGGCAGTACCGGAGCGATCCTCCGCTGCTCGACGCAATCAATGCGATCTTTGCATGCGTCTTCGCCGACTCTTCGTCCGACGCGAACGTCTTTCGTCCGGAGTACCGCGCGCTGCAGGCCGGCAAACGCGAGCTTCGGCGCGAATCCGACGCTCGAATCACATTCCTTCATTCCGAGGCCGGAGTCGAGGGCCACCGCTACCTGCGCGAAGCCGAGGCGGTCGCGGAGTGGATTCTCGCGCACCGCGACGGCGGCGGCCGTGATCTTCAACGCTTCGCGATTCTTTTCCGACGCCTCACGAAGCTCGACGAGTATCTCGACACATTCGACCGTTACGGCATCGATTACGTTCTGCCGACAACGAGAGCGTTCCTCGATCGTCGTGCTCCTGTCGACATCCTCGCGGTGCTGCGCGCG
>JAENWF010000008.1 GCA_016650215.1 Thermoanaerobaculia bacterium | reverse complement strand
GAATGCTCGAAGGCCGTCCAGAGCTGCACGAACGGTAAGTTAGCACGGCTCGCGGAAATCGTGTTCCGCGTGACGCCGCGCGAAGAGGAAGACGATGCTGCCTCGGGCGACGCTCGACGTGGCGCCGGCTTTCAGCCGGCGGCCTTTCGTGCCTCTTTTCCGATCGCTCGCAGGGACAGGGAGACGAGAATCCGCCGGCTGAAGCCGGCGCCACGTCGCGCGCGAATGCTGCCGCGAGCGATGCTCGATGTGGCGCCGGCTCTCAAGCCGGGGGTCTTTCGTCCTCGAATCTTCTCCTCTGCCTACGGCGGATCAAAATGAAGAGAACAGTATCCGTACGAAAACCAGTAAATCCCTCATCGGGCGGCATTTGCGCTACTTTCACGGCTGGTTGATACGTTTAAAATCTGGACATGTGTATGATTGCTGTCCATGAGTGAAATCCGTCAGCGTATTCTGATCGTCGACGACGACCCGCAGATCGTTTCGGGCCTGGCAGGTCTGCTCGCCGAGGAGTGGGACGTTCGGACCGCCGACACCGGCAGGGCCGCGCTCGTCACATTTTCTGAGTTCTCGCCTGACGTGGTGCTCCTCGACGTGCAATTGCCCGATTTCTCCGGCATCGACCTCCTTCACCAATTCAAGATGTACTCGGAGACTGCCGCGGTGATCATGATGTCGGGCGTGGGCAACATCGAGCGGGTGATCGACTCGATGAAGCTGGGCGCGGAGACGTTTCTTCAGAAGCCGTTCGACTTCGAGACGCTGACGCTCACGCTGCAGCAGGTCTCAAAGATGGTAGCGACACAGCGAGAGCTGCTCGCGCTCAAACGGATCGACACGCGCGATGTCGATCGCCTTCCGGGCATCTCGCCCTCCATCGTCCATCTCAACGACATCCTCGGACAGATCGCCCGTGCACCATCGCCGGTCCTCATCGAAGGTGAATCGGGTACGGGCAAAGGCATCATCGCGCGCCTCATTCACAATCGATCGGCACGCGCACGCGCTCCGTTTGTCGACTTGAACTGCGCGGGTCTGTCGAAGGAGCTGCTCGAGTCCGAGCTCTTCGGCCACGAGCGCGGAGCTTTCACGAACGCGACGAACACGAAGCCAGGACTCTTCGAGATCGCTGGAGAGGGAACGCTCTTCCTCGACGAGATCGGGGAGATGGAGCTGACGGTTCAGGCGCGCCTGCTCAAGGCGCTCGAAGAGAAGCGATTTCGCCGCGTCGGTGGTATCCGCGATCTTCGCGCCGACTTCCGTCTACTTGCGGCGACGAATCGAGATCTTCAAGCCGAGGTTGCGGCGGGACGTTTCCGAGGCGATCTCTACTACCGGCTCAACGTTGTGAAGCTGCGCATGCCACCTCTGCGAGACCGGCTGGAGGATCTCCCGATCCTCGTGCAGGAGACGCTCAAAACGCTCGCGAAAGATCTGGGGCGTCAGCTGCCGAAAGTCAGCCCGCGCGCGCTGAAAAAGCTCGGGACGTATCCGTGGCCCGGAAACGTCCGCGAATTGCGCAATGTCCTCGAGCGAGCTCTGCTAACGCTGGGAGGCGATGAAATCCGAAGCGAAGATCTGGTGATCGAATCGGAAGGTGGCGGTGCCGTCGGAGGGAAAGCTGGCGCGCTTCCGACCGAAGAATGGGAGATTCGTCCACTCGAACAGGTTGTTTCCGCATATGTTGCAGCTTCGGTCAAAGCCGCAGGGGGAAACGTGCGAAAAGCGGCGCGACAACTGCAGATCAGCCCATCGACGCTCTACGCCCGGCTGAAAGACGCCGAGCCACAGGGCTCAAGTCCTTCATAGCGAACGTTTCGGAATCTGGACTTCTTGAGAAGTTCGAACGGCCCATTCGGCGCCGCGCTCCGGTAAACATCTGACAGATCATGAGCTTGCGAATAGCTGCAATCAATTGTTCCACTGCCGAGTTGGCGGCGCTTCGTTCCGCAATCGCGGACGAAGTGGTGGTGGCGCAAGGGCTGATCGAAGTTCCGGCCTTCGACTTTGCGATCTTCGGATCGGCGGAGATCCGCGACGGGAACCTGCCGGACGGTGCTCGCGAGCGGGTGCGTGTGCCGGCGGCGGTGATCATTCCGTTGCGCGCGATGTACGGCTCGATCGCTCCCGACCTGGGCGCGTTCACACTCGGCGAGCTCGATCGCGTCCCGCATGTGATCAGGCAGCAGGTCGAACTCTGGAAAGGGTTCGAAGAACGCGCCGCGACGCAGCGGCGCCAGACCGATCGGCACGCGGAGGATGCGCTTCGCGAGTCGGAATCGCGCTATCGCACACTCGTCGAGCAGGCGCGCGACATGATCTTTGGCCTCGATCGCGAAGGTCGCTTCACCTCACTCAACCGCGCCTTTGAGACGATCACGGGGTGGAGCCGTGTCGAGTGGATCGGCCGGCCGTTCAGAGAGATTCTCGATCCTGCATCGGTCGAAACGGCAAGCCGGCGATTCCGCGAGGTGCTCGCGGGTGCAGAACCAACGCACGCCGAGTACTACCTCCGCACGAGAAGCGGACAGGTCCTCACAGTCGAGACGACGACGCAGGTCGTCAATGGCGCCGACGGTCCAATTGGAACGATTGGAATCACTCGCGACATCACCAGGCGGAAGGAGGCGGAAGCGGAGGTGGAGAAGGCGAAGCGGCTCTCGAGCCTCGGGCAGCTCGCGACCTCCGTCGCTCACGAGTTCAACAACGTGCTGATGAGCATCCTGCCGTTCGCCGAGCTCCTGCAGCGAAGGTATTCATCGGACGAACTCGCGGCAATCCCGATACAGCACATTATCAGTGCGGTACACCGCGGACGCGAGATCTCGCAGGAGATTCTTCGCTACGCGCGTCCGCCTCGGACTGCGATCGCTCCGGTCGCACTCGGCTCGTGGCTTCCTCGCGCGGCGGCGCGCATCGAGTCG
>JAENWF010000007.1 GCA_016650215.1 Thermoanaerobaculia bacterium | reverse complement strand
GCCACTTTCACTTGCGCGAAACGAAATGATCTCAGTTCCCTGTCACTTACTGCATGTGGCAGGTCGTGCAGAGCTCTGCATTGTTAAGATCGACGATCAAGCTGTGGCTCGTCGTGCCTGAGGCGCCGATGGCGTCATGAATGTCATGACAGGACTGGGAGCGGCCGGCGCGATCAACATGCAGCCGATGTTTCCCTACCGATGCGACGGCGCGCTCGAGGTCGACGGCCGCAGCTTCAGCGACTGGAAGGAAGGTGGGCACGGGGTGCTCGCCGACTTCGACGAAGCGCTCGCGCAGTCGTGCGACGTCGTCTTCGCCGACCTCGGCATCCGTCTCGGCGCCGATCGCCTTCAGTCGATGATGAGCGCGGCGGGTTTCGACGGCCGCGCCGATCTCGGTCTCGTAACTGTTCCCCTCGGCGTCACTGTTGGAAAGATCTTCAACAAATTCGAGACCGGGTTCTACTCGATCGGGATCCAGCACCAGACGACCAACACGCTCCACCTCGCGATGATCGCCTCGATGATGGCGAACCGCGGAACGGTCGTGACGCCGAAGCTTCTCCGCTCGCGGCGGTCGATCCTCGGCGAGGAGATTGGCGGCAGTCCGGAGCAGACGCGGACCAACGTCGCCTCACGCGACGCAGCGGAGCGCGTCGTGAAGGCCATGACCGCCGTCGCGACGCGGCCGACCGGTACGGGCCGGCGGGCGCAGGTCGATGGGTTTCCGCTCGCGATCGCAACCGGAACCGCTGGCAAAGAGGCCGATGGATATCACGCAGCGATCATCGCGTTCGCTCCCGTGGAAACGCCGAAGATCGCGTTCGCGCTGATCATCGAAGAGTCGGGTCCGGCAGAATTCGTAGCCGCCAAAGTCGCGCACGACTTCATGGCGGCGATCAAAGACCGGCTGTAGTCATTCCGAACGAAGTGAGGAATCCGGGTGGTGGTGTCGCTCCCTCCCAGATTCCTCGCCGTCTTCGCGGCACGGAATGACTACGCTGTCGCGTATTTCGGGGGTGCCAGCGGCTGTGGCTGATAGCGCGCGTCACCCCATGCGAGCATCGGATAGAAAATCGGGCTGAGGAACGCGAGGCCGAGGCCGAAGCCTGTGCCTTTGCCGAAATTCTTCGCGATTGCGAGCGACATGATGATCGCCATCACGAGGTTCACGAACGGGATGAGGAACAGGATCACCCACCACGCGGGTTTTCCCGCGATCTTGAGCATGACGACGATGTTGTAGATCGGAACGAGCGCGGCCCAGCCCGGCTCTCCCGCCTTCACGAAGACCTTCCACATCGCGGCGATCATCACGACGATGACGGCGAGCCATATGATCATCATTACGCCGCCGATTGCGGCTCCCGCAGCCGAGCTCGGCTCGGTCTCTGACTGCAACATCGCGATTGTGAAGAGATTGATCATGCAGGTGCTCCTCCTTGTTTCCGCACACGCGCCATTGCGTGCCGGACCGGGCAAAGGGAAAATCGATTGGTTGGGGCCGCCTTAAGATACGTCGGAAGGCCGGCGGGCGCCAGCCCTATAATTCGACGCGATCCATGTCGGCCAGAGACCGTCGCCGCTCCGAGCGATACCAAACCGCCTCGATTCCTGTTCAGCTATCTGACGTGAACGGGGAGTTGATCGACCTCAGTCTTCACGGCGCGGCTGTCATTCATCGCTCGCCCGTGAAGGCAGGCAGCTCGGCAACGCTGATCTTTCCGAGCTATGGCGGGATTTACGTTCCGTGTCAGGTGCTCCGCTCGCTCGTTCAGGTACGGCGCGCCGGAACCACACCCGAGTATGTATTTCGCTCGGCGATCGTATTCAATTCGATTCCGCCGGAGCAGGAGCAGTCGCTTCACGAGTTCCTGCAGATCCAGATCGATCGCCTTGCGGCGAAACAGGCGGAGGTGGCGCGGGCCGAGTCCGAGGCTCCGCCATAGAGACGTTCACTTTACCCAGCGCGCGGGCTCGCGGCGCCAGCGCTGCGCGATCGGCAACTGCCGTCCGTTGCCGAATGCTTTCGTCGAGACACGGAGTGTCGGCGCAGCCTGGCGGCGCTTGAACTCATTCGTGTCGACGAGTTTCAGGATCCTCTCGACGACCGCGCGGTCGAATCCCTTCGCCGCGATCTCGTCGGTTTCCCTCCACTCTTCGATGTAGAGCTTGAGGATTCCGTCGAGGATGCTGTACGGCGGCAGTGAGTCCTGATCGGTCTGATCGGGGCGCAACTCGGCCGAGGGCGGCTTGGTGATCGTCGAGCGCGGGATGACTTCGCGCTCGCGGTTCAACCACTCGGCGACGCGATAGACCATCGTCTTGTACACATCGCCGAGGAGCGCGAGACCGCCTGCCATGTCGCCGTAAAGCGTGCAGTAGCCGACGGCCATCTCCGATTTGTTTCCCGTCGAGAGCACCATCGCGCCGGTGCGGTTCGACCACGCCATCAGGATGTTGCCGCGGATGCGGGCCTGAATGTTCTCGTTGGTGCTGTCGAACTTGTGATCGCCGAAGAGTTGATCGACTGCTTTCTCATACGGCTGATAGATGTCGGCGATCGGAACTACGTGAAGGGCGATGCCGAGACGCTTTGCGAGCTCGCGCGCGTCATCGATCGAGTGCTGCGACGAGAACTGCGACGGCATCGCGATGCCGGTGACATGCTCTGCGCCGATCGCTTCGACCGCAATCGCGGCGGTGACAGCGGAATCGATTCCGCCTGAGAGTCCGATGACGAGATCCTTGAATCCGCACTTGCGCAGATAGTCGCGGAGGCCGAGGATCAGCGCGCGCCCGATCTCCTCGTCCGTCGGAATCGTGAGGACCGAGTCGCATCGCGGACCGTCGAGTGTGACGAGAGCAGTCTCCGTCTCGAATGCGCGCCCGCAGAAGACCGTCTCGCCCGCAGCATTGATCACAATCGACGAGCCGTCGAAGAGCAGCTCATCGTTGCCGCCGACCTGGTTCACGTACACCAGAGGAATGTCGTAGCGCCGAGCGATGTGTGAGAAGAGGTCGAAGCGTGTCTTCCGCTTGCCTGCGTTGAAGGGCGAGGCCGAAATGTTGAGGAAGACTTCCGCTCCCTGCCGCGCGAGCTGGTCCACGGGATTGGAGCAGTAGAGCTTCGTGCCGAGGACTTCATCGTCGTACCAGAAATCCTCGCAGATGCTTACGCCGACGCGACGGCCGGCGAGAAGGACGACCTGGCTCGAGTGTCCCGGCTCGAAGTAACGCATTTCGTCGAAGACGTCGTATGTCGGAAGGAGACCTTTGTGCTGCACCGCGACGATGCGGCCGTTCTGCGCGACGACCGCGGAATTGTGCAGCGGCTTGCCGCACCAGCTCTCATTGCGCGAGACGTTCCCGAAGATCAGCGCGGTGGAACCGGTCTCCCGCGCGAGCGCGTCGCCAGTCGCAAGCGCCGATGCGATGAACACTTCGCGGTCCAGCAGATCGAGCGGCGGATATCCGGTCACCGCGAGCTCCGGCACCATGACGATGTCGGCCCCGGCCGCGACCCCGTCGCTATAAACCTTGTGGATGAGCTCCGCGTTCGACGCAATCGCGCCTACGGTCGTGTTGAGCTGGCCGATGTAGATCTTCATAGTTCCGGGTGACTCGTCACTCGTCACTTGTCACGCGTCACTTCGTGAGGGAGCATTGCGTGTCGCCCCGCTTTTTGCAAGGATGCGCACGCAATGACTCCGGAAGAGTTCGGGACGGTAAATGTACGGCGTGGCGATCGGGCTCGCGAGATCGAGGTCATCCGTCAGCAGTACCGGCGCCATCGCGAGGCGCTCGCAAGCATGATCGCGGACGCGCCGACCGAACATCTTGGCTCCGAGTACAGGCGGCTCGTCGCCGAGATTGACGCGTCGATGCGGAAGCTCGACGAACTGGAGGGGCGAGGCGAAGGCGTCGCGCCGCCGCCCCCGCTTCCGCCAACTCCGCCGAAGACGAACTTCACCGACACGCAGCCGGTGATCAAGGTCAAGACCGAGCCGGGCAAACGTCCGCTCGTGACTACGCCGGAGTTGGATCGGATTCCGGAAGAGGCGCCGACTCAGGCGCGGACGCGCATCGCGGCGATTCTTCTCGCCGGCATCGCGGTGCTGGTCGTGATCGGATGGTTGCTCTGGCGGACGAGCTCGAACCGGCCACCGGCAGCGCAAATCGTCACGGAGAAGCCCGCCTCGACCGCGACGGTCGTCGAAGAGCCTCCACCTCCGCCGAGAGCGGCACCGCTGAGCATGGAGCCGGCGACGCAGGACTTTGGGAGGATTCGGAAGGGGACGCGAGCCGTGCGCCAGTTCGAGATCACGAACAACACCGGCGAACCGGTCTCGATCGAAGTCGCCCGATCAACCTGCCGCTGTCTCTTTTACGACTACGCTCCCGTTGTCCCGCCCAGGGGAAAAGAAACCATTTCTGTAACGGTGGACGGCGTACGGGCGAAATCGGGAGCGCTTAAAGAAGCGTTGAGTGTGTCATCGAAGAGCGATCCGTCGATCGCCGCCACAGTCACCGTCACCGCCACGATCAAATAAACCTTGAAACCTCTCCTCTCCCTGTTTTCCCTGCTGTTCGCCGCAATCGCTTTCGGTCAGGAGTCGCTGACGATCGAGCGCGCGGTGGAGCTCGCACTTGCGCGCAATGAGCGCGCGGCGGCGGCGCAGACGGACGTTGCTGCAGCGGAAGCGCGATTGCGTCAGGCGCGCTCGTTCTTCTTTCCGGCGGTGAACGTGACCGGCGCGTATCGGAACGACACGACGACCGATACGCGGAACACGCTTTCGACGTCCGCCCTCCTGACGCAGCCGCTCTTCAACGCGCGCGCGTTTCCGCTTTATCGCCAGGCGCGGCTGCAGCGCGACGCGGCGCGCCTCAGCGCCGGGGAGGAGTCGCGCGTTCTCGCATTCGATGCGGCGAACGCGTTCGTCGTGACGCTCGGTTTCGAGCAGGTTCTGCTCGCGGCCGAGCATCGCCGCGATTTCGCGCGGGCGAGTCTCGACGACTCTCGCGCTCGCTTCGAGGCAGGCCTCGTCAGCTCGAATGACGTGACGCGCGCCGAGCTGGAGCTGGCCACCGCGGTGCGCGAGCTCGCGCAGGCGAACGGGAACCTGCAGACGGCGAGGATCGAGCTGGGAACGTTTCTCAATACCGAGGTCACACAGCCTCTCACCGAGCCGACCGCATTGCTCGAGGCGGCATCGCAGCCGCCCGCAGTCGGCGAGTCGGACGTCGCTGCCGCGCAGAATCAGCGCGACGACATCGCTGCCGCGCGCCTTCGCGTCGAAGGGCTGCGCGAGTTCGCTCGCGAGCCGCGCGCCCGATTCATCCCTTCCGCTACGCTCACCGCGCAGACGAGCAACATCAATGAAGGCGCAATCTCCGATCGGAACAACGACGGATTCGTCGGAGTTACGCTCAACTGGCCGGTGCTCGACGCCGGACTCCGGAGAGCAGAGGAAGCCGAGCGGACAGCGATCGCTCGCGGCGCCGAGCTCGATCTCGCTCTCGCGGTGCGCGACGTCGAGCGTCAGCTTCGCAGCGCGGCCGTACGCCTCGCGAGCGAGCAGGCAGCGTTACGCGAGGCGACAGCGGCGCTGCGCGCCGCGCGGAAGAATGCGAATGAAACGAACGAGCTTTACCGCCAGGGACTCGCGAGCGCGTTGGAGCTGGCTGACGCCAACCAGCGCCTCTTCGAGGCAGAAGTTGCAGAAGTGAACGCACGCTACCGCATGGCGCAGGCATATCTTGCGGTGCGCGAGGCTCGGGGAGAGGGTGTCGGGAATGGGTGACGAGATGAGAAGCAAAATGCAGAATGCAAAATGCAGAATGCAGAATGCAAAAAGTGCACGAGGCTCGCGCGCTGCGCGACGTTCTTTTTTGCATTCTGCATTTTGCATTTTGCATTTTGCATTGCTCCTCTCCGCCTGCTCGAAGGGCTCCGCCACCGAACAAAAGCCTGCCGGACAGGCGGGCGGTCCCGGAGCCACTCGCGGTCCCTCCGAGTTCCCCGTCGAGGCGCATCCTGTCGAGACGCGGCAGGTCGAGTACACGATCACCGCGGTCGGCTCGCTCGATGCGTTCGAGCGGGTCGCGGTCACGGCGCGCGTAGCGGGAGCGATCGAGCGCGTGCTGTTTACCGAGGGGCAGGTTGTGCAGCGGGGGCAGGCACTGGCGGAGATTGAGCCGGAGCGATACAGCCTCGCGGTCGCTGCGGCTGACGCGACGCTGGAGAAGCAGCAGGCGGCTCGGTCCGAGGCACAGGCGGGATTCGATCGGCGGCAGACCGCGAGCGCGAAGAATCCGGGGCTCATCCGCGGCGAAGAGATCGAAACGTGGCGGACGCGCGTGCAGACGGCTGCGGCCGAGGTCTCCCAGGCGCAGGCCGCCCGCGCGCAGGCGAAACTGAATCTTAGAGATGCCTTCGTTCGCGCGCCGGTCGCGGGCGTGATTCAAACGCGCACCGTGCAGACCGGCCAGTACGTCTCCGCGGGAACCGTGCTTGCGACGCTCGTCCGGCGCGATCCGCTGCTGCTTCGCTTTCAGGTTCCCGAACAGGATTCGGGGCCGCTTCACACCGGCATGTTGGCGCGCTTCACCGTCTCGGAAAGCAACACGCCGCACACCGCGCGCATCACGCTCGTCTCTGCCGCCGCGAGCAGTTCATCGCGCATGGTCGACGTCACAGCGAACGTGCTCAATTCGAATCAGCGCGAGCTTCGCCCCGGCGCATTCGCGCGCGTTGCGATCGCCGTCGGCAATCAACGCAACGCGCCGGTGATCCCGCAGACCGCGATCCGCCCGAGCGAGCGCGGCTTCCTCGCGTACATCATCGAGAACGGCGTCGCCCATCAGCGCGTCCTCACCCTCGGCACGCGCACCGCCGACGGTCAGGTCGAAGTCAAGAACGGAATCCAGCCCGGAGAGATGCTCGTCGTCCGCGGTGCCGAGGCGCTCCGGGACGGGGTGAAAGTGAAAGTCACGACGCAGTGAAGTCCTGAGTGCTGAGTCCTGAGTGCTGAGTCCCGCACTGACCAGGATTCCCCCTCAGGACTCAGGACTCAGGACTTAACGGGCAACCTATGAAGATCACCGATACGTGCATCAAAAACCCCGTCTTCGCGTGGATGATGATGGCTGCGACCGTGTTGTTCGGCGGGGTGGCGGCGACACGGATCGGGATCAGCCAGTTTCCTGACGTCGACTTTCCGACGATCAATGTCGGCGTGTCGTGGGAAGGGGCGGCGCCGGAAGTCGTCGAGCATGACGTCGTCGAGCCGATCGAAGAGGCGGTGATGCAGGTCGAGGGGGTGCGCAACGTCACCTCGAACTCGCGACAGGGCGGCGGCAGCGTCACAGTTGAGCTCGACCTCGCGCGCGACGTCGACCTGGCGCTCCAGGACGTGCAGACGCGCGTCGCGCAGGTACAGCGGAGACTGCCGCGCGACATCGAGCCGCCCGTCGTCTCAAAAACCAATCCTGAAGATCAGCCGATCATGTGGATCGGACTTTCGGGTCCGTACGCGCCCCAGATCCTCGCTGATTACGCGCGTTACCGCGTGAAGGAGCGGCTGCAGACCGTTCCGGGCGTCGGCGAGATTCAGATGGGCGGCTATCTCGAGCGCAACATCCGCATCTGGATTGATGCAAACAAGCTCGACGAGCGCGCCGTGACGGTGAACGAGGTGCTGAGCGCGATCAATCTCCAGCATGTCGAGCTTCCGGCCGGACGGCTCGAGACTTCGGGACGTGAGGTCAACGTCCGCGTCCTCGGCGAAGCGTTCAACCTCGATGAGTTCCGCCGTCTCGTCGTCAAAGACGTCACCGGCGCGCCGGTCTATCTCTCCGACGTCGCGATCGTCGAAGATGGATTCGAAGACGTGCGTCGCTCCTCGCGCGTGAACGGCGAGCCGGCGCAGGGGATGGGAATCCGCAAACAGCGCGGATCGAACGCGGTCGCCGTCGCGCGCGGCGTGAAAGAGACGCTCGACGACATTCGCAAGACCCTTCCCCCCGGCATGCAGCTCGGGATCAACTTCGACTCGACGCAGTTCATCGAGGAGTCGGTGCACGAGATTCAGTTCGAGCTAATGCTGTCGGTCATTCTCACCGCGATCATCTGCTGGCTTTTCCTCGGATCGTTCGGCGCCACACTGAACGTGATCCTCGCGATCCCGATGTCGCTCCTCGGCACGGTCGCGTGCATCTACTTCTTCGGTTTCACGCTCAACACGTTCACGCTGCTGGGGCTGGCGCTCGCTGTGGGCATCGTCGTCGACGACGCGATCATGGTGCTCGAGAACATCTTCCGTCACGGCGAGATGGGGAAGGACCGCGTTCGCGCAGCGAGTGAAGGAACCGCGGAGATCAGCTTCGCGGCGCTCGCGGCGACGCTGGCGGTCTGCGCGATCTTCGTCCCGGTCGTTTTCATGAAAGGCGTCGTCGGGAAGTTCTTCCTGCAGTTCGGCGTAACGCTCTGCCTCGCGGTGCTGCTCTCGTACGTCGAGGCGGTGACGCTCGCGCCGGCGCGAGCTGCGCAGATGCTGAAGACCGGCCAGGCACGTCAGACGCGCCTCGGGCACTTTGTCGATGGGGCGTTCGAACGGCTCTCACACGCGTACGGCAAGCTGCTCGCGATGGGATTGCGGCGGCCGATCACAGTGCTCGCCGCAGCGTTCATTTTCTTTCTCGCATCGATTTACGTTTATCGCAAACTGCCGAGCGAGTTCGTTCCGTCGCAGGATCAGAGCCGCCTGATGGTGCGCTTGCAGACTGCCGTCGGCGCTGATCTGAGCGAGACCGACCGTGTTTTCAGACGTGCCGAGACGTTTCTGCAGTCGCGGCCTGAAGTCGATCGCGTGTTCGGAGTCGTCGGAGGGATGGGCGGCGGCCAGGTCAACTCCGGAATCGTCTTCGTAACGATGAAGGCGCCGGGAGAGCGTGAGCTCTCGCAGCAGGAGTTTGCGGGGGTCGTGCGCAAGGAGTTCAACGCGTATCCAGGCGCGCGTGCCGTCGTGCAGGACCTCTCGCAGCAGGGATTCACGGCGAGTCGCGGTTTTCCGGTCGAGTTCTCGGTGCGAGGTCCGGAGTGGGACAAGCTCGTCGAATACTCGACCGGGATGCGCGACAAACTCGCGGCGAGCGGCCTCGTGACCGACGTCGATACCGACTACCAGGTTGGAATGCCCGAGCTGCGGATCGAGCCGGACCGCGCCCGCGCGGCCGACCTCGGCGTTTCCGTCAGCGAGGTCGCGACGACGATCAACGCGCTCATCGGCGGCGTGCGCTCCGGCAAGTACTCGAGCGGCGGACGGCGCATCGATATCAGAACGCGGCTGCTCGCCGATCAGCGTTCGCGGCCCGAGGATCTCACGCGCCTGCACATCCGAACCGCGGCGGGCGATCTCGTGCCGCTCTCGGCGCTCGTGAAGCAAACCGAACGTCCCGCGCTGCAGTCAGTGACGCGCCGCGAGCGTGAGCGCGCGATCAGCATCTTCGGCAACGTCGCTCCTGGAAAAGCGCAGAACGAAGCGCTTGCCTACGTCGAGCAGATCGGCAAAGACCTGCCGACGGGATACCGCGCGGTGCTCGGCGGATCGAGCGTCGCGTTCCGCGAGTCCATGGGCCAGCTCGTGTTCGCTCTCCTCCTCGGCATTGCCGTCGCGTACATGGTTCTCGCCTCGCAGTTCAACTCGTTCCTTCATCCGGTGACGGTGCTTTCGATTCTGCCGCTCTCGGTTGCAGGCGCCGCTTTCGCGCTTCTCATCAGCGGCAAGACTCTGAACATCTTCTCGATGATCGGACTATTGCTGCTCCTGGGTATCGCGAAGAAGAACTCGATCATCCTGGTCGACTATGCCGTGCAGAAGCAGCGCGAAGGAAAGAGCGCGTACGATGCGATGATGCTCGCCGGCCCCGTGCGGCTGCGTCCGATTCTCATGACGTCGGCTGCGACGCTCATGGCCGCGATTCCGCCGGCACTCGCACTCGGCCCGGGAGCCGAAACGCGCGGCCCGATGGCCATCGCGATCATCGGCGGCCTCGTGATCTCGACCGCCTTGTCGCTCCTCGTGGTCCCGGCGTTTTTCGTCGTCGCCGATCGGACCAAAACGCGCCTCGGCGACCTGTTCTCGCGGAATCGCGAGCCTGCAGTCGAAGAGACGAGCCCGCTGTCACTCTGATGGGTGCTGAACCCCACCCCTGAGCGAAGCGAAGAATGACGGTTCTGTGTGGCGCCGTCGACCGCGGCGGCGCCCTCTGAGTCATTGGCGATCCATTTTCCCGCTGGCGGCAGAGCGCCGCCGCGGGTCGACGGCGCCACACAGAGGCGGATGACCTGCGATGACAATCGTGCTCTACCGTATTGACCCTTGGTTCACCGTTCGGACACAATCCCGTCACCCACTGCACCGGAGTCGCTGCATCGGCCGTGGAAAATGAAGGGGGCTTCAATGACCAACCGCGTGGCGAGAACCGTATTGTCCATATTGATTCTCATTGTCGCGATCACCACCCTCCCGCTCTCTGCGCAGGAGACGCAGCCACCTCCTCAGGAAAAGAGAACTGCCGAGGAGGAGAAGAAAGCGAAGGTGACCGAAGAGATGGTCGTCACCGCGCGTAAGCGTGAAGAGACCGTCCAGGACGTTCCGATGTCCGTCGCCGCGCCGAGCGAGCAGGAGCTTCGCGACATGGGCGCCGAGACAATGGAAGACGTCTCCGCGAACGTCGCAGGCTTCACTGTTCAGAACCTCGGACCCGGTCAGAGCCAGATCGCAATGCGCGGTGTTTCGGCCGGCCAGGTCGTGCGTGACCAGCCCGGCGTGAAAGAGCAGGTCGGCGTCTACCTCGACGAGTCGGTGATCTCGCTCTCGCTCTTCACGCCCGACATCGATCTCTTCGACATGTCGCGCATCGAAGTGCTGCGCGGACCGCAGGGAACCCTGTTCGGATCGGGCTCGCTCTCCGGCACCGTGCGCTACATCAGCAATCAGCCGAAGATCGGCACGTCGGAAACGATCGGTGACTTCAGCGTCAGCTCGATCGGCGAGGGTGGCATCGGCGGCAGCGCGAAGGTCGCGGTCAACGTGCCGTTCAGCGACCGATCGGCAATGCGCGTCGCGGCCTACTACACGAAATACGGCGGGTACATGGATGCGGTGCAGCCGGATCTGAGCATCAATGAAGACGTCAACAGCGGCAATCGCATCGGCGCGCGTGTCGCGTTCCTCTTCCAGCCGAATGACCGCCTCAAGATCACGCCGCGCATCCTCTACCAGCAGGTAGACATGGACGGGTGGAACCGGATCGACGCATTCAACATCCTCGCGAATGAGTTCACGACCACACGGCCTGCGGTGAATCTGGGCGACCGCGAGCAATTCACGCAGATCGAGGAGCCGTTCAGCGACGAGTTCCTCCTCGGCGATCTCAACATCTCCTATGACCTCGGCGCTGCGACGCTCACCTCGATCACCTCGTTCACGGATCGCGACGTGCTCGTTGTCCGCGATGCGACCGCGCTCACAGGCAGCATCACCGGCGGCTCGATCGGCCTGCCGGCAGCCGTCTACTCGATCGACGCGCCACTCGACGACGCGACTCAGGCGAAGGCGATCACCCAGGAAGTCCGGCTGTCGGGCGGCAGCACAAGCCTGAATTGGGTCGGCGGCGTCTTCTACAGCACGATCGACCGCGACTATGGGCAGAGTCTTTTCGTCAACGGATTTCAGGATGCGGCCAACATCGGCAGCACGGTCGGAAACTTCGGCGCCGCGAAGGATGTCCTCTTCTTCTCCGACCTCACCTACAAGTTCGATCAGTTCGCGCTCTTCGGCGAAGGCACGTGGTCGATGAGCGACAGGCTCGATCTCACGGGCGGCCTTCGCTTCTACAAGTTCGAGGAGGAGCGGACGCAGACCTTCGACGGCATCTTCGCCGATCCTGGAACGACCCGAGGTACGTCATCGGCGGACGGCATCGCGCCGCGCGTGATGGCGAGCTTCAAGCTGAACGACGCGACGCGGCTCAACGCGCAGGTCTCGAAGGGATTTCGCCTCGGAGGCATCAACGATCCGCTCAACCTTCCCCTCTGCACGCAGGCTGACCTCGAGACGTTCGGCGGACGTGACAGCTGGGAAGACGAGACTCTCTGGAACTACGAAGTCGGTTCGAAGTCGCGGATCATGGGCGGCCGCGGCTCGTTCAACGCCGCCGCGTTCTACGCCGACATCAGCGATCTGCAGGCGACGGTGACCGCCGGCTCGTGCTCCTCGCGGGTCGTCTTCAACGTGCCGAAAGCGCGCAGCACCGGTGTCGAAGTCGAGTTCGAGCTCGCGCCGACCGATGCATTCGACTTCGCAATCTCGGCGAGCAAGATCAGTTCTGAGCTCCAATCGACACTCACCTCGACGTCGTCTACGGGCGTCGTGAGTGTCGTCGCGGGTATCAAGGACGGAAACCGTCTCCCGACCGTTCCCGAGTTCCAGATGGCTGCCGCGGCAAATTACCGGTGGCAGATGAGACAGGGACTCGCCGGTTACGCGACCGCGGTGTACCAGCACGTCGGCGACCGATTCACGCAGATCGGCGATCAGGCCGACGGTTTCGGCACGGTGAACCTCCGCTCGTTCGATCCGAACAACATCGGCGGACCGTACTCGCAGAACACCTTCACGTTCAATCCGAAGCTGCCGGCCTACGACCTCGTCAATTTCCGCGTCGGCTTCCTGAAGAATCAGTGGGACACGGCGCTTTTCATCAACAACGTTACCGACGAGCGCGCGTTACTCGCACTCGATCAGGAGCGCGGCACACGCGCGCGCGTCGGCTATCTGACAAATCAGCCGCGCACGTTCGGCGTCAGCACGCGGGTTAATTTCTAAGGACTCTGATGGCCATTCCGAGCCGCACAGTGCGGCTCGGAATGGCGCGATCATGTCGATCTCACGGCGTACCTTCCTTCAGACTGCTGCTGCGATTCCACTGATGGCCTCCGACGGAAAGGCTCCGCGCGTTGCGGTCATCGGCGCAGGAGCGTTCGGTGGATGGACCGCGCTGCATCTCCGCCGGATGGGAGCGCAGGTCACGCTCATCGACGCGTGGGGGCCGGGACACACGCGCTCGAGCTCCGGCGGCGAATCGCGTGTGATTCGCGCGATCTACGGTCCTGACCGCATTTATGTGGAGATGGTGAAGCGCGCGTACGAGCTGTGGGAAGAGCTCGACGCGACGACCGACGAGCAGCTCTATGCCGCGACCGGCGCGCTCTGGCTGCATCGCGGCGATGACGCGTACGTACGTTCGTCGCTTCCGATTCTCGAAGAGCTCGGGTTCCCGATCGATAACCTGTCGATCGAGGACGCATCGCGTCGTTATCCGCAGATCGACTTCAAAGGAATCCGTTCCGTATGGTTCGAGCGACGAGCCGGAGCGCTGGCGGCGCGCAAGTCGTGCGGCGTCGTTCGAGACACGTTCTTGAAGGCCGGCGGAACGTATCGCACGGGACACGTTCAACGTGCTTCGTCAGGATGGCGACTCGATGACGGGACGCGCATCGATGCGGACGCCTATGTTTTTGCGTGCGGTCCGTGGCTCGGCCAGCTTTTCCCCGACGTGGTCGGCACGCGAGTTCGTCCTACGCGGCAGGAGGTCTATTACTTCGGGACTCCGCGCGGCACTCAGCGATATGCGCCCGGCAACTTTCCTGTCTGGATCGACTTCGGCGAGCGAATCTACTACGGCATCCCCGACATTCACGGCCGCGGTTTCAAGATGGCCGACGACACGCGCGGAGAGCTGATCGATCCTTCGACCGGCGAACGAAAACCGACGGAGGAAGGACTCGCGCGCGCGCGACATCTGCTGAAGGAGCGGTTCCCGGAGCTGGCCAACGCTCCGCTCATCGCCGCCGAGGTCTGCCAGTACGAGAACAGCCCGGACGGCCATCTCATCCTCGATCGGCATCCGTCGGAGAAGAACATCTGGCTCGCCGGCGGCGGCTCAGGTCACGGCTTCAAACTCGCGCCCGCAGTCGGCGAGATCCTCGCCCGCGCAATCCTGAACGGCGCAGAAATCCCGAAGCTCTTCCACCTCGCCCGCCTCCGCGACGTCGAAGCCCCGAAGACGCAATTCGACGGGGTCAGGTCTTGATTTTTGCTTTTCCGACCCCTCGCTACGCAAAAATCAAGACCTGACCCTCATCACGCTATCTCTCTACACCCGGTGCAATGAGGCGGGCAAAAATGGAAAAAACTGAAGGTAGAAACTCTACAGGCGCGGAGGGTCAGGTCTTGATTTTTGCTTTCCCGACCCCTCGCTACGCAAAAATCAAGACCTGACCCCGATAAGCCCGATAAGCCGGCGGATGGTGTTGATGTTGCGGAATGTGGCCTGCTGGCCAAGTGTCTTTTCGATCAGCTTGTAGCTGATCTTCGAGTCGCTGATCTTCTTGCGGTTGAGCCAGTAGATCTCACGGCCCTTCACTTCGAGATCATCGTCGGGAGTCGAGAGCGCGGTGATTCTGCTGGACAACGCCGGGTCCGGCGTTGTCGTGAGGAACCCGACGGAGAGCGTTCCCTCGCCGCTCTCCTCCGTCGCAGCAATCGGAGTGAGCTCCGCGGGCGTACGGATGAACGCGGGCACTGCGTACCCGAGCTCTTTCTTCAGCGCCTTCTCGATCTTCGCCACCATGGCCTCCTCGGCGCCTGTCGCTTCGAAGATCACATTGCCGCTCGCGATGAGAGTCTCGACGTTTCGGAATCGCGTTGCGGTGAAGATGTCGCGGAGACGATCCATCTTCACGACGTGACCGCCGACGTTGATCCCCTTGAGGAGCGCGATGTACTTCGCCATCAGACCGACGCCGCGATCCGCTCGCGCAGCTTCTGATCGGGAAGACGTCCGAATCCTGCTTTCATGTTGTCTCGCATGTGCGTCACCTTGGATGTCGCCGGAATTGCGCACGTGATCGAAGGATGCGAGACAATGAACTTGAGAAAGAGCTGCGCCCACGAGTCGCACTCGATCTCCTTCGCCAACTCCGGCAGCGCTTTGCCTCGCGTGCGACTGAAGAGATCTCCGGTCGCGAATGGACGATTCGCAATCACGGCGATCTTCCGGTCGGACGCGAGCGGCAGCAGTGCCTTCTCCGCCTCGCGCTCGCGGATCGAGTAGTTGATCTGTACGAAGTCGATCTCGTATCGCCGCATGTAGCTCATGACCTCGGACAGCGCGCCTGCGGTCCAGTGCGTGATGCCGATGTATCGCACGAGCCCGTCGCGCTTCCATCCGGCGAGCGTGTCGAGATGCGCATCCGCGTCGACGAGGTTGTGCACCTGCATGAGGTCGAGCTTCTTCACGCGCAGCTTCTTCATCGACTCTCGCATCTGCGCGACGCCGGACGCCTTGCCGCTCGTCCAGACCTTCGTCGCGACGAAGAGTTTGTCGCGCAGCGCGAGTTTCGCGGTGAGGTCGCCGGCGACGTCCTCCGACGTGCCGTACATCGGTGAGGAGTCGATGAGTTTGCCCCCGAGGGCAACGAAGGTCTGCAGCACTTCCTCGAGAGCAGCGCGTGCGGATTGCGATGAGCCGGCGTCGAACGTCTGCCAGGTGCCGAGGCCGATGACCGGCAGCGGCTCGCCGCTGCGCGGAATCGGGCGTGTGATTGGGTTCGCTGAGGCATCCATTCGCTGGCTGCACATCATGACGGCTGTGCTGCCGGCGATGAGGCGCAACGCGTCACGCCGGCTCAACGACTGATTCGATTCTGCGTTCATCGTGCCTCCTTCCGATCCGGTAGCCGGTGATGCTCCAGACAAGCGCGACGGCTGCGCCCGCCGCGGCGAGCGCACCGAGGCCGCCGGTGCGGATCGCTGCTGTAATCCAACCCGCCACTGCATCGTTGCCGCGGTAGACCGTAGTATCGATGAAGTTCTTCGCCTTGTACCGGCTCTCGGCGTCGACGGTGGTGTAGATCATCTCGCGGCTCGGCTTGCCGAGGGAGAAGTCGCCGGCGCGATGCGCGATCTGTACCGCCGCGACCATCACCGGCACGGGCCAGATGGCGATCAGGAAGAAGCCGGCAAGAAGCAGCAGCGGGACGACGACAAGCGCGGTGCGGACACCGAAGCGGCGGACGACGATCGACGTCAGCGTGAGCTGCACGAAGAGGGCGACGCCATTCACCAACAGGTCGATCGTCGCAAAAAACGCCGTTCGCTCCCCCGAGTCGGAGATCGTGCGGCGGACGATCTCCGCCTGCTCGAAGTAGAGAAAGGTCGAGACGGTCGTGTAGCAGATGACGAGCAGCGCAATTCCCGCCAGCGTCGGCGACTGCAGCGTGAGGCGGATGCCTGCGAGGAGGCCGCCGCCAATACGGATCTCGCGCCCTTCACGAGTGCCTGCGGTCCGCGCGAGCATCGTCGCGGCGATCGTCGCGAGCGTGAAGAGCACGGTCGAGATCGCGATGAGATTCGCCGTGCTCGTGTTGCGCGCGAGAACGGCGGTCAGCGCCGGACCGGTGAATGCGCCGGCCGTCCCTCCCGCCGCGATGAATCCGTACAGCCGATGTGACTCCTCAGTGGTGAATACATCGCTCGCCGTGCTCCAGAAAAGCGAGACGACGAACAGGTTGAAGACGCTGAGCCAGATGAAGAACGTCGCGGCGGTCGCGAGTGACACCGGCCCGCTCCGCATCGCGAAATGAAATGCGATGAGGTTCGTGATGAAGAATCCGTAGACGACGGGCAGCAGCAGGCGGCGCCGAACGCGCGCGACTACCGCGCCGAAGATCGGCACCGCGACGAGCGTCGCGACGAACGTCCCCGTGAAGAGCCATTGAAGCTTCCCCGCCCCGCTCTGCACGCCCATCTCGTCGCGAACCGGACGAAGGATGAAGTAACTGCAAAGCAAGAGGAAGAACGAGACAAAGGCGAGCGCCGCACGAGTCCTCACGGTGTGCAGGTTAGCGGGTCAGCGCGGGGTACGGAGTAACAAAGATGTGATGGACTGTGGCGCGGGGTGGGAAGGGTGCGGATTTCAACATTCAACATTTAACATTCAACATTCCCGTTCTCGGGTTCAGGGATACGGGAATGTTAAATGTTAAATGTTAAATGTTGAATGCTGAATCCCTTCCTCCTACGTGAACTCTTCCACCGCTCGATTCACATCTTCGCTCTTTTCCATCGTCGACAGATGTGCGGCGCCGGGGATCGTCACGAGCTTCGCGCCGGGAATTGCGCGGGCCATTCGCTGCGCGTCGGCCAATGGAGTGACTGCGTCATCCGCTCCGACGATGACGAGTGTCGGGACTTTGATTCGTGGGAGAAGATCCGACGAGTCGGGACGCTCTGCCATTGCCTTCAGTGAGTTGATGACTCCCTCCTTTGTGCGCGATGCCATGATCGCTCGGACCTTCTCGACGAGTGCCGGGGATGCCGCCGGGGTCAGCATCTTTGGAAGCATTGCGTCGACGACGACTCCGGTGCCTTTCTCTTTCACTTTCTCGATCGTGTCGTAGCGGCCCTTCTTTGCTTCCGGCGTGTCGGCGGTCTCGCGCGTGTCGATGAGAATGAGTCCCGCGACGCGCTCGGGCGCAATCCGGGCGATCGCGAACGCGATGTAACCGCCCATCGAGAAACCGGCGAAGACCGCTTTCTGCGGCGAATGCTCGAGCACCCATCGCGCGCACTCATCCATCGACGAGAGCCCGAGCGGGAGATCGGGCATGTGATGGGTCGCTCCCTTGATCGCGCGTTGCTCTTCGAAGATCGCGGACGAGAGCGGGAAGCCATGAATCCAGACGATGTCCATGCGTTTGCCATTATCCTTTGCCGACACGCGACATGCACGCACTCGATCTCGCGATCATTTTTGGCTATCTCGCCGCCGTGATCGTGGCGGGAATGTGGTTTGGCCGGCGGCAGAACACGACCGCGCGCTATTTTCTCGGCAGTCACGAAGTTCCGTGGTGGGCGATCTCGGCGTCGATCGTCGCGACCGAGACCTCGACCGTCACGTTCATCTCCGTGCCCGGCATTGCGTACGCTGCAGGCGGCGACTTCCGATTCCTGCAGATCGTGTTCGGCTACCTCGTCGCGCGCGTCGTGATCTCGACGCTCTTCATGCCGGCGTATTTCCGCCGCGAGCTCGTCACGGTCTACCAGCTCCTGCAGGATCGATTCGGCGGGGCGGTGAAAGCGCTTGCGGCGTCGCTCTTCGTCGTGATGCGGACGATTGCCGACGGCGTGCGCCTCCTCCTCACCGCCATCGTTCTCGGCGCGGTCTTCAAGACACTCGGGCTTGCCGACGGTGTCGTCACCGGATCGATCGTGGGGATTGGCGTCGTGATGATCGTATTCACGCTCATCGGCGGCATCGAGGCGATCGTCTGGATCGAAGTCGTGCAACTCCTCATCTACATCGGCGGTGCGATCGCAGCGGCGGTCGTGCTTTCGAACAAGATTCCGGGGGGGATGGGCGCCGCGTTCGAGCTCGCGCGTGAATACGATAAGTTCCGCGTCTTCGATTTCACCTTCGACTTGACGAAGACCTTCACGTTCTGGTCGGGAGTCATCGGCGGCGCGTTCCTGACGATGAGCACACACGGAACGGATCAGTACATGGTGCAACGCTACCTGTGCACTGACCGTCCGCGGAAAGCGGCGGCTGCGCTGCTCGTCTCAGGCGTCGTAGTGTTGCTGCAGTTCATCGGCTTTCTCGTGATCGGCGTGCTCCTCTTCGCGTTCTATCGTCCCGACCGCCTCGACGCGTACGCCAAGGCCGGCTCGGCCGCGCCGTTCATGGCAGGCGACCAGGTCTTTCCCCACTTCATCACCAACCATCTTCCGGTCGGACTGTCGGGACTCGTCGTCGCCGCGATCTTCGCCGCCGCGATGTCGTCGTCGCTGAACTCGATCGCCGCGACCGTCGTCGCCGATCTCTACACGCCGCTGCGCCGCGGCCGCACCGACCGGCACTACCTCAACGTCTCGCGCGTCGTGACGGTGATCGCCGGCATCGTGCAGATCGCTGTCGGCATCGCGCTGCAGCAGAGCGCGCGTTCTGCGCTCAACACGGTTCTCTCGATCGCCTCTCTGATCAACGGCCCGATCCTTGGCGTCTTCTTCCTCGGCGCCATGCGCCGCGGCGGCCGCAACGCCGCATTCGCCGGCATGCTGACCGGACTCTGCGTCGTGCTGTATGTAGCGTTCGCAACGAAAATCGCCTGGCCCTGGTACACCCTCATTGGAAGCGCGACGACGTTGCTGGCGGGATCAGTCGTCGCTACGTTCCAGCGGCGCGAGGTCGAAGTATGAGGGGGACGGGAATGTTGAACATTCAACATTCTGCGTTCCTGGTTTTGCTACTGTTCTCCCTCACCATGTGCGCGTCCGTCCCGGCCAAACCAACCATCCCCAACGCGAAGGATCTCACCCTCGACGAAAAGGTTGGCCAGCTCTTCGTCGCCGCCGGCCACGCGCTGTTCACGAATGAAGCGGGTTGGCGGTATCGCGATCTTTCTCATCACGTTCGTGACAACAAGGTCGGCGGCGTGATCTGGTTCGTTTCAAACGTGTACGACACGGCGTTTCTGACGAGGAAGCTGCAGAGCGAGGCGAAGATCCCCCTGCTGATCAGCGCCGATCTCGAGGCGGGAATCGGGATGCGATTCACCGACACGACGTTCTGGCCGGCGGCGATGGCGGTCGGGGCGACCGGCGATCCGAAGTTCGCCGAGGAGCAGGGGAGGATCACCGCGCGCGAGGCGAAAGTCATCGGCGTGAATCACATCCTCGCGCCGGTTGCTGACGTCAACGTCGATCCTGACAATCCGGTGATCAATGCCCGGAGTTACGGCGAGGATCCGGAGACGGTCGCGCGTTTCGTCGCGGCGTTCATCAAGGGCGTGCAATCGGAGGGGCTGCTCGCGACGGCGAAACATTTCCCGGGACATGGCGACACGCATGTCGACTCGCATCGCTCGCTTCCGGTGCTCCAGGCCGACCGGGCGCGACTCGACCGCATCGAGCTGATTCCCTTTCGCGCGGCGATCGCCGCCGGAGTCGCCTCGGTGATGATGGGACACCTCGCCGTCCCCTCCCTCGATCCGACGCCGGCGCCGCTGCGCGTGGACGACGAGGCCGAGCGCGAGAATCCATATGGCACTTCGAGCGCGGAGATCACGCTCGAGGGCACCGTCCCGGCAACGTTGTCGAAGCCGATGATCGAAGGCCTTCTTCGCCGCGATCTCGGATTCAAAGGACTGATCGTCTCCGATGCGTTCGACATGGGCGGTCTCGTCGCGCACTACGAGGCGGGCGAGGCGGCGATTCGCGGGATCGAAGCGGGTGAAGATCAGATTCTGAAATCAGCGAACACCGATGCCGCGATCAAGGCCGTACGCGAGGCTGTGCGAAGCGGACGTTTATCCGAGGCGAGAATCGACGAGGCGGTGCAACGCGTGCTCGATGCGAAGCGGAGAGTGGCGTTCAGCGGCGGATCGCAGGAAGAGATCTTCAAGACGCTCGATTCGCCGGCGCATCGTGAGGTTGCGAAGACGATTGCTCAGCGCGCGGTCACTCTGCTTCGCGAAGAGTCGGGGCTGCTCCCGCTGAAGAAGGACGCTCGCATCGTGATCCTCAGCGTCAGCGATTTCGACGAGGTTGCGGATCCGCTCCCTGACGTGACACGCGAGGTCTCGCGGATCATTGGCAAACCGGCGAAGACGTTCCAGCTCGACTCGCGCTCGAACGACGACGACGTCCAGGAAGTGCTTGACGGCGTGCAGGACGCGGATGTCGTTCTGCTCGCGCTGGCGATTCGCGCGCGGTCGGGCGCGGGCCACATCGCGCTCCCCGACTCGGCGCGGCGTGCGATCGCGCAGATGCCCGCGAGTGTGAAGGTCGCAGGCGTCTCGTTCGGCAGCCCTTACGTCGTGCGCGACCTTCCTTTGTTGAAGACGTACGCGTGCGCGTACGGAATTCAGCCGGTGATGCAGGTCGCGGCCGTAAAAGCGCTCTTCGGAGAGGCTGTGATCAGTGGGAGACTGCCGGTCACGATTCCGGGCTTGCATGCCCGCGGGGAGGGCATCATGAAGAGCGCAAGCTCGGCCGGTCAAACATCGTCCACACAGAATCCCGCCAAGCTCACCACTGACCACTGACCACTGGCCACTACTATGAAACTGACGGCAATCGACTTCGCTATCGTCGCCGCCTACTTTGCCATCATCATTCCGGTCGGCCTCGTCTTCGCGCGTCGCGCGAAGCGATCGGTCCTCGACTACTTTCTGTCGCACCGCTCGATGCCGTGGTGGCTCGCCGGGACGGCGATGGTCTCAACGACCTTCTCGGCCGACACGCCGCTTGCCGTCACCGAGATGGTCGTCAAGAACGGAGTCGCAGGGAACTGGCTCTGGTGGTCGATGCTCGGCTCCGGCATGCTCACCGTCTTCTTCTTCTCGCGTCTCTGGCGTCGCGCGGAGATCGTGACCGACGTCGAGCTCACCGAGCTTCGCTACTCGGGCAAGCCGGCGGCGTTTCTGCGCGCGTTTCGTGCCGGCTATCTCGGTCTCATCGTCAACATCATCATCATGGGCTGGGTGAACCTCGGCATGGCGAAGGTCATGACCGGCATGCTCGGTGTGGAGAAGTGGACCGCGCTGATCGTCTGTCTCGGCGCGACGTTCATCTACACCGTTACTTCCGGTTACTGGGGTCTGGCGGTGACTGACGGCATCCAATACCTCTTCGAGATGGGAGGGGCGATCGTGCTCGCGGTCGTCGCGCTCGATGCGGTCGGCGGTGTCGACGTGCTGAAAGCGAAGCTCGGATCGGCGGTGCCGGCAGGTGCCACTGCGCCGTTCGGATCTTCGGAAGCGGTGCTTGCGTTCTGGCCATCCGGCGATGGCATGTGGGTTCTGCCCACGATCACCCTCGCGGCGCTCCTCGGCCTGAACTGGTGGGCGTCGTGGTATCCGGGATCGGAGCCGGGCGGCGGCGGGTATGTCGTGCAGAACATGCTCGCGTGCAAGACCGAAGGCGACGCGCAGGCCGCGGCGCTCTTCTTCAACATCGCCCACTACGCGATGCGAAGCTGGCCGTGGGTCGTGACCGCACTCTGCACGCTCGTACTTTATGGCGGCGCGGTGACCGATGCCGCAGGGAAGCCCGATCCGGGCGGAAATTACGTGCGGGTGATGGTCGATCTCCTGCCCGCCGGATTGCGCGGATTCATGGTCGCGTCGTTCATCGCCGCGTACACCTCGACGCAGGCGACTCAGATGAACTGGGGCTCGAGCTATCTGATCAACGATCTCTATCGCCGCTTCATGCGGAAGGGCGCGACCGAGAGCCATTACGTGAACGCGGCGAAGCTTGCGACGTTCATCACGCTGATCCTCTCGATGGTCGCGACGGTTTTCATGGATCAGATCAGCGGCGCGTGGCAGTTTCTGCTGATGCTCGGCGCAGGAACGGGACTCGTCTACATCCTCCGCTGGTACTGGTGGCGCGTGAACGCGTGGTCGGAAGTGTCGGCGATGGCGGCTGCACTCATCGTCTCGCTGACGATGTACTTCATGCTCGACGCGTCGACGCCGCAGGGCTTCGCGATGAATCTGATCGTCACGACGATCGTGACGACGATCGTCTGGCTGACAGTGACATTCATGACCGCGCCGGAGCCGCGCGAAAAACTGCAATCGTTCTATCTCAAGGTGCGTCCGCCGGGTCCGGGGTGGAAGGCGATCGGCGCGGAAGTCGGCATTGCGCCGGCTCGAGGAGAGATCGCGCGGAACACCGTCGCCTGGCTCCTCGGTGTGACGCTCGTCTACTCGATCATGTTCGCGACCGGCGCGCTGATCTTCAAACAGCCGCAGAAACTGATGATCTTTGGAAGTGCAATGCTCCTGTCCGGAATCTTCCTGGTCATCGTGATGCGGAAAGCCGCCGCAGAGCGGGCCGTGGCCGGAGGTCAGGGGTCAGTGGTCAGAGGTCAGAGGTCAGGATGAATCTGACTTCTGGTTTTCGACCTGACCACTGACCGCTCGCCACTGACCACTTTCTTTACATCTTCTTGACTCACGCATCGCAACCGGCATAGCGTGGCGACTCAGACGTTCGCTCTCGAAAACTTGCACGTGGAGGGATTCATGGCTCTTCGCCGTTTGGCGTCCCCCGTCTTTTTCCTGCTCATCGTCCTTACTTTGGTTTCACTTCCTTTGAGCGCGCAGACCGTTACCGGCACCATGTCGGGCACTGTGAGCGACAGCTCGGGGGGCGCGCTTCCCGGTGTCACGGTGACCATCCGCAACGTCGAGACAGGTCTCGAGCGCGTGGTCGTAACGAACGGGTCGGGCTTTTTCAACGCGCCGTTCCTGCCCGTCGGCCGCTACAACGTCGATGCCGAGCTCGCGGGTCTCGGAAACGCGCGGCGGCAGAACGTGCCTGTCAATCTGAACGAGACGACGAGGCAGGACATCGTGGTCGATCCGCAGATGGCCGAGTCGATCACGGTCAACGCCGAGGCGCCGCGGATCAATGTGACGGACGGCGAAATCAAGCAGACGATGCGCTCGGAAGAGATCATGTCGCTCCCGTCGACCGATCAGGGAAGCTTTCTTCGCCTTGCAACCGCGTTCGGCGGTTTCCAGGAGAACATGAGCTCCGGCCAGGACAACCCGACGCTCTCGTCGGGATCGTCGGTCAATTTCAACGGCGCCGGATCGCGCGGCACTACGTTCCAGATCAACGGCGTCAACAACGACGACTCCTCGGAGAACCAGAACCGGCAGGGCGTCGCGTTGGCGACGATCAAGTCGTTTCAGGTTCTGTCGAACAGCTTCAGTTCCGAATTCGGACGGGGCTACGGCGCGGTCGTCCTGGTTCAGACAAAGTCTGGCACCAACGATCTCGCGGGCGAGCTGTACGGCTACGCGCGCGACAACAAGTACAACGCGAAGCGGAAGCTCGAAGAGGCGCTGCCGAAGCCGGATAACCATCGGTACGAGTACGGATTCACAGCCGGTTTCCCGATCATGCGCGACCGGCTTTTTGGATTCATCAACGGCTCGAAACTCGAGAACGAAGGAAACCTCTTCAACACCCGCGGTGTGTTTCTCCAGAGCGACCTCACGAGTCTGCCGCGGCTCACTCTCGGCAACGATACGCCGGCGAACCGCGCCTGGCAGGATGAGATCATCGCGCGTTTCCCGAATGAGGCGCCGAACAATGCCGCAGTGGGTACCCGCGCGTACCGCGCGCTCGTTTTCAACGATTTTCCTGATGACGACTATTCAGGGCGTCTCGACTGGAACGCGACGGCAGGCAATAACGTCACGGCCCGCTATCAGAAGAGCCATCAGCTGCGGAACCCTGGCGAGCTGATTTTCGGCGAGACCGCGAGTCAGGACAATCGCCAGTCCAACTTCGGTCTGACGTGGACCAACATCCTCACCTCAAACACCGTGCAGGAAGCGCGGTTCGGCCTCGGCAATCGCAGCACGAACGTCAATATCTCCGGCGGCAATGACACGCCGATCGTTCGTCTCAACGGTCTCGGTTTCACGTTCACGATCCTCGGCAACGCAGGCGCGTTCCCAATCCTCCGCGATCAGGTCGATCGGCAACTCGTCTACAACATCTCGACCGCGCGCTGGGCGAAGCACACGCTGAAAGTCGGAACCGACATCCGCCGCTCCGATCTCGATGACACCGCCGACAACTTTTCACGCGGCTTCTGGACCTTCAATGCACTATGCGGTGGTGTGACGTATCCCAGCTCCGTGCACGCGTTCATGGCCGGTTGCGTCAGCTCCTTCCAGAAGGGCTACGGCCCGTTCGATCTCAAGAACAATCTCGCCGAAGAGAACTTCTACGCGCAGGACGACTGGCGCCCCTGGGACAATCTGACGCTGAATCTCGGCGTCCGGTACGAGCGAGTCGCCGCAACTCAGGAAGAAGACAACCAGATCGACTACTTCTACGGCGATACCAACTACATCGACCCGCGCCTCGGCTTTGCCTACACGCCGGACTGGGCCGGCAACCGTTTCACGCGCGCTCTCACCGGCGAGAGTGGCAAGTTCTCCATCCGCGGCGGCTACGGCCACTATCACGGTCGCGTGTT
>JAENWF010000006.1 GCA_016650215.1 Thermoanaerobaculia bacterium | reverse complement strand
TCCAGACCACCGAGAGACGCCCGATCCACCGCCTCGCGCCGAGATTCGACGAGCAGTCGGTCAGCGTCGAGATGTTCGAGACCGGCATCAAGGTCATCGATCTTCTCGAGCCGTACACGAAGGGCGGCAAGACCGGCCTCTTCGGCGGCGCAGGCGTCGGCAAGACGGTCCTCATCCTCGAACTGATCACCAACGTCGCGAAGCAGCACGGCGGCTTCTCGGTTTTCGCCGGAGTCGGAGAGCGCACGCGCGAGGGAAACGATCTCTACCTCGAGTTCGAAGAGACGGGCGTCATCACGCCGGGCGATCCTTCGAAGTCGAAAGCAGCACTGATCTACGGACAGATGACCGAGCCGCCGGGCGCGCGTCTCCGTGTCGGTCTCACCGGACTCACGGTCGCTGAATACTTCCGCGACTCCGAAGGGCAGGACGTGCTGCTCTTCATCGACAACATCTTCCGCTTCACGCAGGCGGGATCGGAAGTCTCGGCGCTGCTCGGACGCATGCCGTCCGCCGTCGGATACCAGCCGAATCTCGCGACGGAGATGGGCGAACTGCAGGAGCGCATCACCTCCACCAAGAAGGGCTCGATCACGTCGGTTCAGGCGATCTACGTCCCCGCGGACGATCTCACCGACCCGGCGCCGGCGGCCGCATTTGCCCACCTCGACGCGACGACAGTTCTGTCGCGTCAGATCGCGGAGCTCGGAATCTACCCCGCCGTCGATCCTCTCGCATCGACGTCGAAGATTCTCGACCCCCGCATCCTCGGCGACGAGCACTACAACACCGCACGCGCCGTGCAGGCGGTCCTTCAGAAGTACAAGGACCTGCAGGACATCATCGCGATTCTCGGAATCGACGAGCTTTCCGAAGAGGACAAGGTGATCGTCGCGCGCGCGCGGAAGATCCAGCGCTTCCTCTCGCAGCCGTTCCACGTCGCCGAGCAGTTCACCGGCATCAAAGGAAAGTACGTGAAGATCGCCGACACGATCCGCGGGTTCAAGGAGATCGTCGAGGGCAAGCACGACGACATTCCGGAACAGGCGTTCCTGCTTCAGGGAACGATCGAGGACGTCATCGAGCGCTCCGAGAAGATGAAGCTCGACGCAGCGTAAGAGGATTCGATGGCCGATCTCCCAACCAAAATTCAGCTCACGATCGTCACGCGTGAGCGGAAGATCACCGAAGTCGAGGTGGACGAGGTCGTGCTGCCCGGACTGGACGGCGAGCTCGGTATTCTGCCGGGCCACACTCCGATGCTCGCGCTGCTGAAGATCGGGCCGATGCGGTACCGCGTCGGCAACACGGTCGAGCGCCTGGTGCTCGCGTGGGGCTTCGCGGAAGTGCTGGGGGACCGGGTGATTGTGCTCGCCGAGCGCGGCGCGCTGGCGTCCGAGATCGACCCGGCGGCGGCCGAGCAGGAGCGCCGGAACGCAGAACGTGAGATGGCCACCCTCTCGTCGCATGACCCCGAGTTCGCGCTCGTCGAGGCGCGCCTCGAGGAGTCGATTGCGATGATCAACGTGTACCGGGACCACTGATTTGGACGCGGCGGCTCTTGCCGCCGCCTTCGCATCGCAGCGAAAGAGCTGGGAGAGCTGATGGAGCAATGGCTTGAAAGCTTCGCGCACGCCGCATTCCTTCGCAGTGCCGACACCGCGCACGATCTGAAGACGCCGCTCAACATCGCGGTGCTCAATCTCGAGCTGCTCCGGATGCGGGTGAAGAAGCTCACGAGCGACTCCGATGACAGGAAGCTCGATGAATACTCGCGCGCGCTGGAGCTCGAGCTGCGTCGGATGGCGCAGATCTTTGACACATTCTTTCTCCTCTCGACCCCGCCGAAGGGCGAGGGAGCGCCACCGTCGATCGATGCGATCGCGATCTGCCGCGATGTCGCGTCGAGCTCCGGCCTCAGGGTCGTCGAGGAGACGTCGGGGATGGTGGCCGCCCACGAGCCGAGAATCAGGCAGGCATTTCGACTGTTCTTTGACGGCGCCGAAAAGGTCATCAAGCCCGGGAGCGTGCGGCTGGATGTCGAGAAGAATGAGACGGGAATTATCGTCAGATTGTCAGGCGAATCGGCGACTCCGGACCACGAAGTGACGAAGCTGTTCAAGTTCTATTACACGGACGCGGAAGGGAATCCCGACCTCTCGCTCGCGGCCGCGCGTTTGATCGTCGAGACTTACGGCGGCGGGCTGAACGCGATTCAGGAAAGTGATAAGGTCACGATCTGGTTGTCCCTCCCACTAGGTGAAGAATGAAGAGAGTGCTGGTCATTGATGATGATCGCGCGACGAGCGCCGGCATGGCCGACGTCGTCGAGGAGTGGGGCTACGAGCCCGAGCTCGCTGACACGGTGAAGGCCGGCTGGGCCGCGATCAGCAGGCTCGTGCCCGACGTTGCCATCGTCGATCTGAAACTCCCCGATGGCTCGGGACTCGATCTGCTGCACCGGATCAAAGAGACGTATCCAGATGTGTCGGTCATCATCCTGACGGGACACGCGACGGTCGACTCCGCGGTCAAGGCGCTGAAGGTCGGTGCAGAGGATTACGTCACGAAGCCGGTCGATCTGCCGCGTCTGCAGGTCATCCTCAAGACCATCGAAGACAAGCAGATGATGAAGCAGGAGATCCTCGAGCTTCGTCGTCAGCTTCAGAAGATGGGCGCCCTCGGGCATCTCGTCGGCAAATCGCGCGCAATGCAGAAGCTCTTCGAAGAGATCGAGATGGTCGCGAACACCGATGCGAACGTGTTCATCGTGGGTGAGTCGGGCTCGGGCAAGGAAGTCGTCGCGAACACGATTCACTCGCTCTCGCGCCGCCGGATGAAGCCGTTCATCGCATTCAACTGCGGCGCGATTTCGCCGACCCTGATCGAGTCGGAGATCTTCGGCCACGAGAAGGGCGCGTTCACGAACGCGATCAAACGGCGCGAAGGCTACTTCGAGCTCGCCAAGGGCGGCACGGTCTTTCTCGACGAGATCACCGAGATGCCGATCGAGCTCCAGGTCAAACTGCTCCGCGTGCTCGAGGAGTCGAAGTTCCGCCGGGTCGGCGGCAACGAAGAGATCAACATCGACGCTCGCATCATCGCGGCGTCGAATCGAGATCCACAGAAGGCGATCACCGACGGAAAGCTTCGCGAGGATCTCTACTACCGGCTCAATGTTTTTCCAATCGACGTTCCACCGCTCCGCGAGAGGCTCGAAGACATTCCGCTCTTCGCGCACTTTTTCCTTCAGAAGCTGAATGAAACAGAGGAAAAAAAGGTCGAGAGCATCGACGGCGAATTCGTCGAGGCTCTGCAGCAGTACGAGTGGCCAGGCAACGTGCGCGAGCTGCGCAACGTGATCAATCGCGCGTTCATCATGGCGCGAACCAACCGGCGCACCATCGAGTGCCTCCCCGACAGGTTTCTCGGCGCCCGCCGCAAGCGTTCTGCCGGAGCCGTGACGATTTCGCTCGGCCAGCCGATGGAAGAGGTCGAGCGGATTGTGATCGAAGAAACGCTCAATATGACCGATGGCGACCGCCGCAAGACTGCCGAAATCCTGGGCATCTCGTACAAAACCCTCTACAACAAGACGAGAAAGTACAAGTCAGCGGGTGGGGAAGAGGACGAGGAAGAGTGAGATCCCGGGAGGGCGGGTGGGGGCATCCTGAGGGAGCGCAGCGACCGAAGGATCTACTGATCGCACGTGCGCTTCACGAGCCAATTTCGCTGGTCCCCGAACCGCACAGAAGATGCTTCGCTTCGCTCAGCATAAGAACGGGCTAGGAATTTTGCCCATCGATCGGTCAGTTTGGGGCGTCCTGCATGGCCAAGAATCTCGTCATCGTTGAGTCGCCTGCCAAGGCGAAGACGATCAACAAGTTCATCGGGAAGGACTACGACGTCAAGGCTTCGGTCGGACACGTACGCGATCTTCCGAAGAGCGAGCTCGGTGTCGACGAGGAAACGTTCGAGCCGACATACGAGATTCTCGAAGGCAAAGAGAAGGTCGTCAGCGAGCTGCGGGCCGCCGCGAAGAAAGCAGAACATATCTTCATCGCCTCCGACCCTGACCGCGAGGGAGAGGCGATCGGCTGGCACGTCGTGAACCTCCTTGGCAAGGACGCGTCGAAAGTCCGGCGCATCCTTTTCCACGAGATCACGAAGAACGCGGTTCAGAAAGCGATCAACCAGCCGCTCGATATCGACATGAACAAGGTCAACGCGCAGCAGGCCCGGCGCGTGCTCGACCGGCTCGTCGGCTACAAACTCTCGCCTCTGCTCTGGGACAAAGTCCGCCGCGGTCTTTCGGCCGGACGCGTTCAGTCCGTCGCGCTGAAGATGATCGTCGACCGCGAGGAAGAGATCAAAGCGTTCCTGCCTGAGGAGTACTGGTCGTTCGCGGCGAAGCTCTCCGCCAAAAATCCGCCGCCGTTCATCGCGAAGCTGACGAAAGTCGAAGCGAAAAAAGCCGAGGTTCCGAACGAGGAGCTGGCTCGAAAAATCGAGGCGCAGCTCAAGAGCGGAAGCTTCCGCGTTGCTGCGATCGCGCGGAAAGAGAAGAAGCAGTCACCCGGTCCCCCCTTCATCACGTCGACACTTCAGCGCGCGGCGTACAACCGCTTCAAGTATCCCGTGAAGCGGACGATGCAGATCGCGCAGAAGCTTTACGAAGGCAAAGAGCTCGGCGGTGAGTTCGGCCTCGTCGGTCTCATCTCCTACATGCGAACCGACTCGGTTCGCGTCTCGGACGATGCACTCGTCGAGGTGCGGCAGTACATCGGCGCTCGATACGGAGAGGACATCCTCCCCGAGAAGCCGAACGTCTACAAAGTCAAGAAGAGTGCGCAGGCGCAGGATGCGCACGAGGCCGTGCGCCCGACATCGACCGCGTTCGATCCGGACAAGATCCAGGACTTCCTCACGCGTGAGGAGTACAACATCTACAAGCTCATCTTCGAACGATTCGTCGCATCGCAGATGAAGCCCGCCCTGTTCGACGTCACCGACGTCGACATCGAGAACGGCAACCTGACCCTCCGGGCGTCGGGCGAAGTCCAGAAGTTCGCCGGATTCCTCGCGGTGTTTCAGGATGGCGCTGTTCCTGATGATGACGAGGATGGCGAGAAAGTCGACGACAAAGCGCTCCCGGCGATGACCGAGGGGGAGATGCTCGAGCTCCTGTCGCTCGACACGAGGCAGAATTTCACCCAGCCGCCGCCGCGCTACACCGAAGCGACGCTCGTGAAGGCGCTCGAAGAGAACGGTATCGGCCGCCCTTCGACCTACGGCGCAATTCTCACGACGATTCAGGCCCGCGACTACACGTACAAGCACGAAGGAAAGTTCCATCCGACGCAGCTCGGCATGCTGGTCAAGAAGCTGCTGAAGGAATCGTTCGGCGACATCATTGACGAGACCTACACCGCGGGTCTCGAGGACAAACTCGACGAAGTCGAAGAAGGGAAGCTCGAGTGGAAAGACCTGATGAAAGACTTCTCGAAGAAGTTCACCAAAGACCTCGCGCGTGCTGAAAAAGAAATGACGCAGGTCAAGGGCACCGGGCTCGAAACCGACGAAAAGTGCGAGAACTGTGGCGCGCCGATGGTCATCAAGTTCGGCCGCTTCGGTGAATTCATGGCGTGCTCGAACTACCCCGAGTGCAAGACGACGAAGGAAATCGCAAAAGGCGACGCTGCCGGTACGGATGACGAGACGATCATCTGTGACAAATGCGGCAAGCCGATGGCGCTCAAGCGCTCGCGATTCGGGCAGTTTTTCGCCTGCACCGGTTATCCCGACTGCAAGAACACGAAAGATCCGAAACTGCTGAAGGCAAACATTCCGAACGAGCCGCAGCTGCCGTGCGAGAACTGCGGCAAGGAGATGGTGCTCAAGAGCGGCCGCTATGGCCCGTTCTACAGTTGCTCCGGTTACCCCGAGTGCAAAACGATCCGGAAGATCGGCGGCGGCAAGTCGACGCCTCCGAAACCGACCGGAGTGAAGTGCCCGAAATGCGAAGAGGGTGAGCTCGTCGAGCGACGCTCGCGCCGCGGGGTCTTCTTCTCCTGCTCGCGCTATCCGAAATGCGAGTTCGCGTTGAACAACCGCCCGGTTGCACGCGAGTGCCCCAAGTGCCACGCGCCGTACCTGATGGAAAAAGAGACGAAGCGCGAAGGCCAGATCGAGCTCTGCAACAACCCTGAGTGCGACTACAGGGAGAAGATCGCTGTTCCAGCGTCATCCTGAGCCGCCGCCTGCCTCCATCCTGCGCCTGACGCCATCCTGAGCGAAGCGAAGGATCTTCTGATAGCACAAGCCACACACGCGCACAGGCGTTGCTCGTGCTCTCCAGCCATGCAGGTGCACGCTCGTGGCTTGTGCTCTCAGTAGACCCTTCGCTTCGCTCAGGGTTGGTGTGTTTGCCTCGCTCAGGATTGCGGTACGTTCAGTCCTTCGAGGAACGCGCGCACGCAGGGGGTGATCTTGTCGAAGTCGATCAGGAATGTATCGTGGCCGTTCGTGGATGAGACGCGCTCGTGATGCACGTCGGTGCCGAGTGAGCGCATCGCGCCCGCCACGCTCTCCGAGGCAGAAACCGGGAAGAGCCAGTCGGTGTCGAAGGAGACAAGCAGGGACTTGCCGCGCCATTTCGAGAAGGCTGCCTGCAGCGATCCGTACTGCTCCTCGAGATCCATCTCGTCCATCGCGGCCTGCACGCGAATGTACGAGTTCGCGTCGTAAAGGCCCGCGAATTTCTTCCCCTGATACTCAAAGTACGAGTCGATCTCGAATTGCCGCGTGTCGCCGCGCCGGCGCCGCCCGAACTTCGTCTGCAGCGCGTGCGCGGAGAGATACGTCATGTGCCCGATCATCCGCGCGACCTCCAATCCGCGCAGCTGCTCACCATGATCGTAGTAGTCGCCGCCGTGGAACCGCTGATCAGTCTCGATGATCTTCCGGCCGATGATGTGCCACGCGATCCCGGTGACCGGCACCGCCGAGCCGCTCGCCATCGCGATGATCGACTCCATGGCCTCGGGGTACATCGCGCACCACATCAGCACCTGCATGCCGCCGAGCGAGCCGCCGGCGATCGAGCGAAGTCGCGTGATCCCGAGGTGATCGAGCACGATCTTCTGCGAGCGCACCATGTCCTCGATCGTCGGCCACGGGTAGCGCGAGCCGTAGTGTTTTCCAGTCGACGGATCGATCGACTGCGGCGCCGTCGTCCCGAACGGAGACCCGGGCAGGTTCACGCAGACGACAAAGTACTTCTCGAGATCGATCGCTTTCCCGTAGCCGATGAGCCCATCCCACCACCCGGTGCGGTCGTTCTCGTCGTGTGTGTAGCGGCCGGCTGCATGTGCGCTCGCCGAAAGCGCGTGGCAGACAAGAATCGCGTTCGACTTGCTGGCGTTCAGCTCGCCGTAAGTCTCATAGACGATCGTGAACGGCGTGAGCGTCTGTCCGTGCGTGAAGCGGAATCCCTCCTCGAGAACCAGCTCCCGCGCCGGAGCGGAGATGAACGTGTTCGAGTAGCGCTCCACCATCAGCCGGCGAGGATAGCAAATCGAGGACTGAGGACTGAGTGCTGAGGACTGAGAGAAACTTAAATTTCCGGAGCCTTTGGCATCACGATCCACAGAATGACATAGGCGATGATTCCGGGGAAGGCGACCGAAATCAGCGAAATGACGATGTAAAGAAACCGAACCCAGGTTGGGCTCCAACCGAGCCATTCGGCGATTCCGCCACAGACCCCGGCGATGATGCTGGAACGACGCGAACGATATAGCGGCATTGATCGTCTCCTCCTCAGTCCTCAGTCCTCAGTCCTCAATCCTCAGTCCTTCTCTCTTGAGTTGCCCCTCATAGATACGTCGAACCTCATCAATTGTTGAGATCTCGTCGACCGACTTGTCGTCGCGGATGCGGGCGATCCTGGGGAAGCGCATCGCGTAGCCTGATTTGTGGCGTTTCGACTCCTGGATCCGGTCGAATGCGATCTCGAGGACGATCTGCGGCTCGACGACGTGCACTGGGCCATGGCGGGAGAGTGTAGTGTTCTTGAAATGCGCGGTGAGGCGGTCGATCTCCACGTCGGTGAGTCCGGAGTATGCCTTCCCGATGTTGACCAGTTCGTTGTCGCGCCGCACCGCGAAAGTGTAGTCGGAGAAAACGGCGCGACGTTTCCCGTGGCCGTACTCCGCGGCGGTCACGACGCAGTCGAGTGTTGCGAGCGCCTTCTTGTATTTGAGCCACGACTTGCCTCGCCGGCCGGGTGTGTAGATCGACGACGGGTCCTTGACGACAAGACCTTCGTTCGCGCGCGCGCGTGCAGCGTCGAAGAGCGTGTCGACGTGTGCCGCGTCGCGGATCGGAGTCTGATGCGAGGGTCGTATCGCGGAAGATCCGGACCTCTCGATCACCGATTTCAGGCGCGTTAGCCTCTCGTCGAGCGGGATCTCGAATAGGACTTCGCCGTCCAGATAGAGCAGATCGAACGCGAAGAAGACGACGGGCGCTTCGGCGAGCAGTTTCTCGCTCACCTTTCTCCGGCCGAGGCGTTTCTGGATGACGGCGAACGGGAGAATCCGATCGCTGAACGCGACGATCTCGCCGTCGAGGATCACATCGTGACCGAGGGCTCGCGCTCCCTGCTCGACCTCGGCAAAGCGGTGCGTGACGTCGTCAAGGGTGCGCGAGTAGATGCGCACTTCGTCGCCGCGGCGATGAATCTGCGCCCGGATGCCGTCGTATTTGTCGTCAGCGAACGCGCCGGCGCCGAGCGCTGCGACGATCTCCGCTGGATCTTCCTCCGGCTGAGCGAGCATGAACGCGAACGGATGGAACAGCGACATCTTCGCGGTGTCGAGCATGTCGCTCTTCGCGAGGAGAGTCGCGGCGCCGATGTCACCGGCGAACATGTTTGCGCGGCGGACCGCATCGAGATCACGGCTGAACGCGCGCGCGATCGACGACTCGACCAGACCCTCCTGCAAACCGATCCGCAGCTCGTTCTGCAGAATCTTCGCAATGTAGCGCGCGCCTTGCGCGTCAACTTTGCCGAAGAGATCGGCAAGCACGCCGCTCTTCTCGTTCGTGCCGGATGTCGCAGCGAGCCGGTCGAATGCTTCGCCGAGCTGCGGGAGTGAGATCGTCCGGTCGACCAGAGGAAAGAGCTCGGCCACCGTGTCGCCAAGATCGGCGTACCTGGGCCACGCGGCCTGAAGATCCTCGAGAGATCGCCCGCTTGCCTCCACCGCGGCAGCAGCGATCGTCGCCCACCCTACGCCGGTGACGCGCTGTTCGCGGCGGGCGAACGGACCGCCGGAGAAGAAGACGACCGCCCGCTCGAGTGATGCGTCGTCGAGCTTCGCGAGGTAGTCGGCGAGGATGCGCTCCTTGACGCTCTTTTTCGTCGTACCGCCGATGGCGTTGGCCGTCACTGTGAAGTGGGAGAGCATGGATATACAATCCGCCGCGCAAAATACAGACCAGGCGAGGTTTCCAGATGAAGACGAAGGTTACAGTGGTCGGCGGAGGCAACGTCGGCGCGACGGTGGCGCAGGGGATCGCGGCGAAGGAACTGGCGGATGTTGTCGTAGTCGACATCGTCGAAGGTGTGCCGCAGGGCAAAACCCTCGATCTGATGGAGACCGCGCCGGTCGAAAAGTATGACGCGATCCTGAGCGGCACGAATACTTACGACGGCACCGAGAACTCGGATGTGGTCGTCATCACGGCGGGACTTCCTCGCAAGCCGGGCATGAGCCGCGATGATCTTCTCTGGAAGAACGAAGAGATCGTGGCGGGCGTCACGCGCGAAGTCGTGAAGCGCTCGCCGGACTGCATCATCATCGTCGTCTCGAATCCGCTCGACGCGATGTGCGAGGTCGCGCGTCGTGTCTCGAAGTTCCCTCGCGAGCGAATCCTCGGCATGGCCGGCGTTCTCGACTCGGCGCGCATGCGCGCGTTCATCGCGATGGAACTGAACGTCTCCGTCGAGAACACTCACGCATTCGTACTCGGCGGTCATGGCGACACGATGGTCCCGCTGCCGCGCTACTCGACTGTTGCCGGAATCCCGATCACCGAGCTGATTTCCAAAGAGCGCATCGACGCGATCGTCGCCCGCACCCGCAACGGCGGGGCCGAGATCGTCAATCTGCTGAAGACTTCGGCCTGGTATGCGCCGGGCGCGGCGACCGTCGAGATGGTCGAGGCGATCCTCAAGGACAAGCGGAAGATTCTGCCGTGCGCCGCGTATCTGCAGGGCGAGTACGGCTACAACGGACTCTTCGTCGGCGTGCCGGTGAAACTCGGCCGCAACGGGATGGAAAAGATCATCGAGATCACGCTGACCGATGAGGAGAAGACGGCGCTGAAGAACAGCGCGGATGCGGTCAAAGAGCTCGTCGACAAGCTCAAGCTCGCCGCGTAATCGAGTGAGTGTTCGCAGGTTATTCGCCGGAGTACAATCTCACCGGTCCCAATGAAAAAGCTGGTCATCGACATCGAAACCGTCGGCACTCCGTGGGAGGAGCACGACACCTACGTCCGCGAGTACCTGATCAAAGGGATGAACGAGGCGGAAGCGGAAGAGGAAAAGCGGCGCGGCGCGCTGTCGCCCTTCACCGGCCGTATCGTCGCGATCGGGATCGTGAACGCGGAGACAGGACGCTCGTGCGCGCTGTACGAAGTTCCGGGGCAGACGGAGCTCATCACGCGCAAGGAAGGCAGCCGGACGTTGATCTCCGGCACCGAGAAGCAGATCCTCGAGAAGTTCTGGGATTTTCTGCAGCGCGGCGACCGCTTCATCTCGTTCAACGGGCGTCAGTTCGATGGTCCGTTCCTCATGATCCGTTCCGCGATTCACGGCATCGCGCCGAAACGCGATCTCGTTGGCAATCGCTATCGCTTCCATCCGAACTGTGATCTGCGCGAAGTGCTGAACTTCAACGGCACAATCAACTCGCGGCAGATGCGCTTCAACCTCGACCTCGCGTGTAAGACGTTCGACATCGCGAGCTCGAAGCAGGAGGGGATGGACGGTCGCTCGGTCGAGACGATGTACCGCACCGGGCGTCACGAAGAGATCGCGACGTATTGCCTCGAGGATGTGCGCGCGACGTGCGAGCTGTATCTCAAGCTCGAGACGACCCTGCTGCTGTTCGAGCAGTCGTTCCGTGAAGCTGAAGAGAGGATCGTCCGGCACCGCGGCGGCGTGATCGCCGATCAGGTGACGATGGTTCCGACTTCGGAAGCCGCGTTCATGGAAGGCGTGACGCAGAGCTCAATCGATCTCGCGGCGTCGCTCGAGACGCTCGAGATGCCCGAACCAGTGATTGCGTCCCGGCAGGCGTCGGTGCTCGAGAAGCTCGCCGGCGCCCAGCGGCCCGACGACGACATTCTGCCAGAGCTTTAGAGCCGGCGCCCGCCGCCACACAAACTCTGATTCCTTCCCGGCCTAAAACTCTGCGCGAACCTCAGGCTTTTCGATCTCCTCGCTCAGGCTAGAATCTCCTCCAGCGTGAAAATCTACCGTGCGCGTGTGTTTACGCCGATCAGCGATCCGTTCGCCGGAAATGCGGCCGGCTCGTACCGGTCGCATGACGACGGATTTGTCGCGGTTGGAGACGACGGCCGCATTGCGGCCACTGGCGCCTGGGGCGACCAACCGGCAGGCGGAGAGATCATCGACCTCGGCCACGACGTGCTCCTCTCCCCCGGCTTCATCGATACGCATCTCCACGCGCCGCAGCTCGAGATGATTGGCTCCTACGGCGGTCATCTGCTCGAGTGGCTGAACCGCTACACCTTTCCGACTGAGGCAAAGTTCAGCGACGCGGAGCACGCGGCGAGGGTCGCGCGCGCTTTATACGATGAGCTGTTGCGCAACGGCACGCTCTGCGCGTTGATCTTTTCGACGATCCATCCGCGAGCGACCGAGATCTTCTTCGAAGAGGCCGAGCGCCGCGGATTTCGCGGAATCATCGGAAAGACGATGATGGACCGCAACGCGCCCGAGTTCCTTCTGGAGACTCCTCGCGACTCCTACGACCAGAGCCGCGCGCTGCTGAAGGCATGGCATGGGCGCGGACTTCTTCGCTACGCCGTCACACCGCGATTTGCGCCGACATCGACGCCGGAGCTTCTCGAGCTTGCAGGCGACCTCAAACGCGAGTTTCCTGATGTCTGGGTGCACTCACACATCTCCGAGAATCCGCACGAGGTCGCGTGGGTGCACGAGCTCTTCCCGGAAGCCGAGTACGCCGATGTCTACGACCAGTACGGGCTGCTCGGACCGAAGACTGTGCTCGCGCACGGCGTTCATCTGACTGCCGAGGAGATCGATCTTCTAAGCCGCCGAGGCGCGCGCATCGCGCACTGCCCCAACTCAAATCTGTTTCTTGGCAGCGGTCTCTTCCGGCTTCAGGCGATGCTCGGTGCCGGTGTCATCGTGGGCCTCGGCAGCGACATCGGAGCCGGCACGACACCTTCGATGTTCAACGCGATGTCCGACGCATACAAAGTGCAGCAGGTTCAGGGGATCGCGCTCAGCCCGTTTCATCTCTGGTATCTGGCCACCCTCGGCGGAGCGCGCGCGCTGTCGCTCGAGAGTGAGACCGGCAGCCTCGAGAAAGGAAAGTCAGCCGACATGATCGCTCTAGACTTGCGGGCTACCCCGCTCGTCGCAATGCGTAGCGCGCGGGCCTCATCGCTCGAGGATCTGCTGGCCGGACTCATCTTCATGGGAGACGACAGGGCCGTGAAGCAGGCCTGGATTGCGGGCCGGAGCGTCTGGTCGGCACATTGATTGCGGTTGTGCCTCCCGACAGGAGGCATTTATGAAACGAAATCTGTGGCTTGGCGTCTTGATGGCGCTGATGACTGTGTCCGCTTTCGGACAGGACCGTAGCCTCTGGCGGTCAGCATCGGACATCCGGGACGGCGCACGGGGCAGCATCATTGGAACGGTGGTTGACATCGATGAGGCGCGGCGCCAGCTCACGCTCACCGCTGACGATGACAGCACGCAGCGGATCACGCTGCTCACCGATGCCGTCTCCACGCAGTACAACGGCTTCGGCGGAATGGTGAACGATACGCCTGAAGTCTTCCGTGGATCGCGCGGCTTCACGCAGGTCAGCGTCGGTGACCGAATCGACATTCGAGGAACCGGGCGTGGGACGGCGCGAGTCTCCGCCGACCAGATCACTCTTCTCGGGCGCAGCAATGTGTCATCGAGCGGGAGCTCGTCGTCGTCCGCGAATGTTGCGGAAGGAACGATCAGGCAGATCAACCTCCGTGAGGGCCGGCTCGTCATTCAGACCGACCGCCGGATGATCACGGTCCGCACAACTTCGACGACTCCGGTTTACTACCGCGGACAGAGCTATCAGGTTGCGAACCTCGAAGTCGGCGACCGGATTCGCATCGACTACGAGCCGCGCACTGCGGCCGCCGATGAGATCACCGCGCGCTCCATCGATGTGACGCAGAGCGTCGATGAAGGCGGGACTGTCTCGGGCGATAGAGTCACGAACGTCACGGGACGGGTCACGCGCATTGATCGCGGCGCCGACACGATTCGGGTCAACACAGGACGCAGCGACGTGACGATCGACGTTGCGCGGGCGGGCGATTCGAGCGGCCGGCGCATGCGCGCCAGCGACTTCAAGGTTGACGATCAGGTGGACATCACTGGCAGCTACAGCAGCGCATCGAACATCTTCGTCGCATCGACAGTCCGCATGAACGACGATGTTCTTGGCACGCCACGAAGCGATAGCGATGACAGCGACGATCGCGATCCCGCCGAGTTCGTGATGGTCACGATTTCGGGTACCGTGAGCGAATCGTTGCAGACATCTCCGACGCTGGTTGTCAAAGAACGCACGACGAACCGCACGCTGCACGTGTTCGCGACAGACGACTTCATCTACCGCACGAAGGCAGGCACGTACGCAACGGCGGACCGGCTTGCTAATGGCGATCTCGTGCTTATCAAGGCATTCCGCGACGAGGACGGCAACCTCATCGCGCAAACTATTCGAATCAGGTAACTTAGGCGTTTGCTCCGAGCCTCCGGCGCGCAGGCGCCGGAGGCTTCGTTATTAGGAATAAGGAGGCTCGCTTCGCTGTCGAAGCAGCTGAAATGGATAAATCTGAGCGGCTCCCCGGCGTGTCGTCCGACAACTGCCCGCCCGTGATCGTTACGGACACGCGCAGCGACATCCGGCGTGCCCGCATCCGCGCGACATTCCGCGATCTGGGCCAGCTTCTCTTCCTCGGCGCGATCGACTATTTCTTCTTCAACTGGCCGCTGGCGCATATCCCATTTCTCAGCCGGGGCGCCTCCGCGTTCGTCGTGGTGCTGTTGAACGCGATCATCCTCACGCACGTGATCATGATGCGCATGCTTCCCAGAATGAGGGCGAAACGGATCGCGGCGACATGGCGCCTCTCCGAGCGAGCGCGCTTTTTCGCCACTACTCGGCAGCCGTAGCGGCAGGTCTGCGCATCAGCACGAACTTCTGCAGAAGCACACCGACGAGCACGAGCGACGCCGCCAGCCCGATGAGCGAGCCGACGCGATAGAGCCCTCCGAGCCGCGCGAGGTCGTGCAGGAAGCACTTCAGCACGGTGACGATGAGCAGGATGAGCGCCGCAATCCGCGCCGAGCGCACCTGCATCACGATCCCCGCAATCAGCATCGCAATCGCGAACAGCGCCCACCCGAGGGTGTACGTCAGCTCCTGAGCCAGTGACGATGAGAAAAAGTTGAACGTGAGAGCCGATCCGGTCGAGTAGAAGTCAGCGATCTCGATATTCAGCAACAGGAAGAGCAGCACCGTCGCGCCGGCGTTCAGAAGCGATCGAAAAAGCGTGCGCTCATGGGGAAGCAGGCGTGCAGCGACGAAGAACGCGATCGCCGGAACGAGCCAGGTGTAGAGATACCAGTTGATGATCGGAGTGTTACTCGCCGCGTGATAGCTGAAGACTGACGGATTGAGCGCCAGCCGTATGAACACGATGATCGCGAGGCCGCCCGCCCACGCGAGAAGTCCCGAGTACGGCACCCTGCGGAACAACCAGATGAGCGCGGCCACCTCGAGCGCCCACGCGATCGTCACCCACTCACGATCGACCTGTAGAGGAATCGCCACGGTGAAAAACGCGAGCGCCGCACCACCAGTGAGTGCCAGCCGGGAGAGCAGCCGCTCGCCCTTTGGCTCGATGCGCAACAGAGTCCGGAGCAGCAGCAACATCAGTCCAGCCTGGAGCAGCGGAAGCACGCCGATGAAGCGAACACCATCAGTCTGCTCGATCGCGTGTCTCGCAACGAAGAAAAAGGCCGCGCTCGCGAGTACCGCGGCGAGATACGGTTCGCTCGATCGCCTCGCGCGCGCTCCGAGCAGGATGGGAAAGAGAATGAACGGGGCGTAGAGCGTTGCAGCAACCGCGAGCACCTCGGCGGGATTCCGCGAGCTCACCAGCGCTACCGCGATTGCGACCACCGCGGCTTCGAGGATCACGAGTGCGAACGTGCCGCTGAGCCATGACGTCGCGAGCAGGAGCACGATGAGAATGAGATGAGCTGCACCAAGGGCGGTGGTTGATGTACCCGCGTGACTTCCAACAACCATCGCTACGATGTGCGCGCCGACAACTCCGACCGGCACGGCGGCGATAAACGAGTGGTCAATCAGGTAACAGACAAACGAGATTGACGCGACGATCACCGCAGCGATGAGTGCCGTTTCCGTCCATGGAGAGCTCGTTGTGACGGTCGCCAGGATGATCAGCGTGATCTGCGCACCTGCGACGGTTCCCGCGAGAAGCAGCCGTTTCCGGAGAAACATCGCGGTGAACGCGACCGCGAGAAGAATCGCGGTCAGCGCCGCCAGCAACAGCGTCGGCGGAATCGCCAGGCTCCGCTGGCTTGCAACGAAGAAGAGCAGCAGCCACGAAAGAAGCGCAAAGTGCGGCGGAATGCGCATGACACCCCGCGCATTGGCGAAGAGACTCGCCGCGAGTGCGACGAATGAGTACGCGCTGAAAAGCATGAGTCCGGACGCGAGGTTGCTTTCGCCCAGATGATTCCCGGTCCAGATCGCGAGCCCGACGAACGTGAGGATCGCGGCGATCCAATGAAGCCGGGCCGCCGACCATCGAGTTGCGCAGTACGCCGTGACTCCGAGGAGGAGAAGCGCGACTCCGAACAGAAGTTCAGGACGCTGCGCCGCCGGCTCGAGGGCAGCGAGCGCCGCGAACATGAAAAACAAAAGTGAGCCGGCCTCGGAGCCGCGCGGTCCAAGCTTCGTCGCTGCCGCGAGATAGAGAGTGATGAACGCCGCGACCCACGCGAGGATCACCGGCCAGGCGGTGCTCGTGTAGGAGATGGAGGCCCAGACGGCGAACGTCATCAGAACCGCCAGCCCTCCGAGCTGATGAAGCCAGTTCGTGCCGAGGCGGATGGCGATGATGGTGAGTCCTGCGGCGATCAGTAGAAGGAAGCCGAACAGCGTGTTGAATCGCGCGCCGTAGACGGGAGATGCAGCCGTGAAGAGTGCGAAGAGAAGAGGGAGCGTAGCGCCAATCGTCCCGATCCGCTGGAATGCGGTGCGGTCAGTCTCCCCGTCGCGGCGCCACGTCCACAGCCCGAACGTGGAGACGATTGCGAACGCAATGAAGATCCCGGCGGCGAGCGGAAGCTGCGCGGCAGTGAGGAACTTGCCGATCCATCCCCACTGATAGATCGCGGTAAGGATGACGCTCAGCGCCGAGAGTGCCGGCCAGCCTCTCCACCACGCGACCCACGCGAGCCCGAGGTTCAGAAGCAGAAGATACGAGAAGAGAACGATCGGACGGTTCTCGCCGGTCGATAGAAGCGCGGGCGTCGCGAAGCCGCCGAGAAGTCCGAGCAGCGCGATGAACACAGAGTCGCGCCTGATCGACAACCAGACCGCGGCGGCCGTGACGAGCAGCATCAGGAAGAACGCCGTCGCCGGGCTGACGATCTGCCAGAGCGCATGCATCGCGAAGAGCGTCGCGTAGAGGATCGCGATCGCCGCGCCGTGCATCGAGTTCGCGGTCACGCGATAGTTGCGCGCGACACGCATCTCGCAGATCGCGATCATTGCGATTCCGGTCGCGATGCCGATCGCCGCGCGCACCGCAGGACTCAGCCAGCCATGCTCGACCGAGTACTTGAGAAAGAACACAGCCGCCAACACGAGCGCGATTCCCGCGATCCAGGAGAAGAGCTTGACCCCAACCAGACTCTCCCAGTCGAACGGGCGGGAGGGCGTGGGAGGCGCCTGCGGCTGCGTCGGCGTAGTTGCGGGTGGTGGTGGGGGTGGTGGCGGGGGCTCCGGCTGATGGAAGGCTGGTACAGGCTCTGGCTGCGTGTATTCGGGCACAGGCTCGACGACGAGTGGCTGGTGAGGGTCAGCGACAGGTTGCGGGGGAGCGTAAGCCACCGGTTGCGGTTGCGGGACGGCCTGCTCGACTTCGAGCAAGCCCGTCTCTCGCAGACGCTGTCGAAGGAACGCGAGCTCGCGTTCGGCGAGCTTGAGACGAGATCGCGCCTGCAGCGCCACAATCAGCGCCACGACCGCAATCAGAAAAATCAGGAACGAAAGGCAGCCGTACATTGGACCTGCCCGACAGAATACGCGCAATCGGAGCAGCGTCGTTCGCCTGTCATCGTGAGCGAAGCGCCTGTCATCCTGAGCGAAGCGAAGGATGACACTGCGTTCGGGCGATGATGGTGCTTGCGCGGGGGATCCTTCGCTTCGCTCAGGATGACACTGCGAGTTACCTCACGCGCGGGCAACAGGGGACTGAAAGCCGCCGGCTTGAGAGCCGGCGCCACATCGCTCGCGGATGCTGCCACAAGCCATGCTGAATGTGGCGCCGGCTCTCAAGCCGGCGGTCTTCCGTCTCCCTCTGAGTTCGTGACCTCTCTCGCGACGCTACGTCTTCCG
>JAENWF010000005.1 GCA_016650215.1 Thermoanaerobaculia bacterium | reverse complement strand
TACCGGAGCGATCCTCCGCTGCTCGACGCAATCAATGCGATCTTTGCATGCGTCTTCGCCGACTCTTCGTCCGACGCGAACGTCTTCCGCCCGGAATATCGCGCGCTGCAGGCCGGCAGACGCGAGCTTCGCCGCGATTCCGACGCGCGGATCACGTTCCTTCATTCCGAGGCTGGGGTTGAGGGCTACCGCTACCTGCGCGAAGCCGAGGCTGTCGCCGAGTGGATTCTCGCGCACCGCGACGGCGGCAGCCGCGATCTTCAGCGCTTCGCGATTCTTTTCCGACGCCTCACGAAGCTCGACGAGTACCTCGACACATTCGACCGTTACGGCATCGATTACGTTCTGCCGACGACGAGAGCGTTCCTCGACCGGCGCGCGCCCGTCGATATCCTCGCGGTGCTGCGCGCGATCGCGTTCCCTTTCGACCGCGGCGCGGAGGTCAGCGCGGCACGAACACCGTACTTTGCGCTCACCGACGACGAGATCGGCGAAGGCATCCTCGGCAGCGGCGAAGCCTGGACGCAGTTTCAGGCTGCGCTCGGCGCTTACCGCGACGCCGCCGCTCATCTCACCGTTTCCGGAACGATCGATCTGCTCGTCGCATCGACTGAGATCGAGCGCGTGTATGACGCGCTGAGCGACGGCACGCGCGCGCGACGGCACCTCGAGCATCTCCGGACGCTCGCGTTCGCATACGACCAGAAACTCGGCGGCTCAATCCGGCAGTTCGTTGCGGAGATCGATCGCCGGCGGGAAGAGCCCGACGAGATGGAGCCGAGTCTCGCGGATGACGGTAGCAACGCGATCCGCATCCTCTTGGTGCATGCGGCGAAGGGACTCGAGTTCGAGACTGTGATCCTCCCCGACCTCGCGTTTCAGGCGGCGACGAACGAAGGTCAGACGATCTTCGCGGTCGAGGAGCCGAAGAGTCTCGTGATGTCGGGGCGCGCGCAATCAATCTCGGGACACTTCCGGTTCGCCGGAGTGCAGACACGCGTGAAATCGATCTCGCGCGAGCGCGACAAGACCGAGATGCGGCGGCTCTTCTACGTCGCAGTCACGCGCGCGATCTCCGAGGTCGTGTTCGTCTCGACCGCGGACGTCTGGAAGAACGACGGGTTCTTCAGTTGCGTCGCCGAGGTCTTCGGATTCAAGAAGGACTCGTTCGCATCGATGTGGCCCGCAGAGCCGGGTCGGCTCGTGACGCCGAAGCCGGTCGGGCCGGCGATCGTTCCGGTCGCGTTCGAGAGAATGCGGATCCGTGATGTCGCGGGACAATCGCACGCGCAGCTCGTCGATCGCGATCTCGAGGCGGCGCTTCGCCAGGGCGATCTCGTACCTGTGTCGATCGACATCCCCGCGGCATTGCCGACTGCGCTCACCGCCGCCGACTCCGCGCGCGCACGAGCCGGCGCAAAGAAGCGCGCGGGAGGAACGCTGTTGCACCGCTTCCTCGAGCAGTGGTCCGGCAACGGTGACGCCGATGCATTGTTGTCACGTCTCGCCGCCGAATCAGGCGCCGACGAAGTTGCGCTCCGAAACGTGAAGCAGCGAATCGCATCGCTGCGGCGCTCTCCCGCCTTCAATCGCATCGCAGCCGCCGAGACCATCGGCCGCGAGATGCCTTTGCGCATCATCGACGAGATCGGCTCTCCCGTCGAAAAGCGGATCGACCGCCTCATACGCGAAGCCGGCCGCGAGATCGTCGTCGACTACAAGACCGGCCGCCCCGACCCCGCGCGCCTCGAAGGCGACCGCGAGCAGGTCGCCCGTTACTGCAAAGCGATCGAAGCAATCACCACCCGCCCCTGCAGCGGCCTGCTCTGGTACATCGACGACGAGCGCGACGAGCTCGTGCCGGTGTCGGCCGCCGCGTCACCCTGAGCCGCGAAAAACGACGAAGGATCGCCTCGCAAGGAAGAGCGTCGCCTGGACGCGGAGGATCCTTCGCTTCTAATGAACCTACTCCTGGGATCCGGGGCGACAGAGGACGGAAAGCCGCCGGCTTGAGAGCCGGCGCCACATCGCTCGCGAATGCTGAATACCAGGCATGCCGGATGCGGCAGAACTCGAGCGCAGGGGACGAAAGACCGCCGGCTGAAGCCGGCGCCACGTCGCTCGCGAATGCTGCCTCGAGCCATGCTGGATGTGGCGCCGGCTCTCAAGCCGGCGGTCTTCCGTCCCCTTCGGTTCATCACCTCATGACGCGCGCAGCCATTCCCGATCTCGGGATGACATGGCGCGCTCCTTGACCCTTGACCCTCGGCCCTCAACTACAATCCCAATTGATGCCGTTGACGAAAGTCGTACTGCTCTCGTTCATCACGCTGATCACGATGGTGAACCCGCTCGCCGTGATTCCTTCGTTCGTGACGCTGACTGAAGGGGTGTCGCGGAGAACGCGCGCGCGTGTCGCGCTGATGGCGGCGCTTTCGACGATCGTCGTGCTGACGCTCTTTCTCGCGGCGGGAACTGGGTGTTTCAGTTCTTCGGCATCACTGTCCCGGCGTTTCAGATCATGGGCGGCATCATCTTCTTCGTGAATGCGCTGCGGACACTCGTGCAACAGGACGACGACCGGCGCGGATATCAGATGGGCGGCGTGAAGCGGTTGGAGGAGAGGGACGTCGAGAAGGCCGACATCGATCCGGCCTCGATCGCCGTCGTTCCGCTCGCCATTCCGATGCTCGCGGGCCCAGGCGCAATTACATCGACGATGCTGCTGGTCAACCTCTACCCGCGCTTCGATCAGAAGGTGGCGGTGACAATCGCAATCATCGCCGTCGGGGCCGTGTGCTACCTCGCGCTGCTGTCCGCGAACCCGCTCTCGCGCATGGTCGGGGATCGCGGGCGCGCGATCTTCTCCAAAGTCATGGCGCTTCTCCTCGGCGCGATCGGCGTCCAATTCATCATCAATGGTGTCAAGCCGGTCCTCGTCGAGATCATGAGGACTTCCTGAGATGTTCATCGGCCACCACGCGGTGGGACTGGGGTCCAAGCCGTTCGCGCCGCGAACCTCGCTCGGCGCGCTCATTCTCGCGCCGATGCTGCTCGACGTCCTCTGGCCGATTTTCGTTCTGCTCGGCATCGAGTCGTTCCGGATCGATCCCGGCAACACCGCGGTGACGCCGCTCGATTTTGCGCACTATCCCTGGTCGCACAGTCTGCTGATGTCGATCGTCTGGGGGGTCGTCGCGGGCGCCGGCTACTTTGCGGCGACGCGATACGGACGCGGCGCGGCAGTCATCGGCATCGCCGTCGTAAGCCACTGGGTCTTCGACTACGTGACGCACCGTCCCGACCTTCCGCTTTATCCCGGCGGTCCGAAGGTCGGCCTCGGACTCTGGAACTCGGTCGCGGGAACGGTCGTCGTCGAGGCGATTCTTTTCGCTGCGGGCATCTATCTTTACCTTCGCGTTACCCGCGCGACCGATCGCATCGGTTCGATCGGCTTCTGGTCGCTGATCGCTGTGCTTCTCTTCATCTACGTGGGGAACATCACGGGACCGCCGCCGCCCAACGCGGCGATCGTTCCTGTTCTCGTGCTCGCAGCGCTTCTCTTTCCACTCTGGGCCTGGTGGGTCGACCGTCACCGCGCGATCCGATGAAAGTTCTTTTCCTCGTGAATCCGCGATCGGGTGTCCGGCGGCGCGACGACATCTCGACGCTGATCGGCGACTCATGTCGCGAGCTCGCTACGGATCACAACCTGCAGCACTGTGAGCGAAAGGAAGATCTCGACGAGATCATCGCGAATGCCGAACGCGAGGGCTTCGAAATCATCTATGCGGTCGGCGGCGATGGAACCGTACACGAGATCGCGAAGCGGCTCATCGGACGGAACCTGACGCTCGGCATTCTTGCAACCGGTTCCGGCAACGGATTCGCGCGGCACCTTGGGCTTCCCGCCGAACCGCGCGACTCTCTCGCCGCATGTCACAGCGGCGCGACGATCACCGTCGACACCGCGGAGGTCAACGGTCAGCCCTTCCTCGGCGTCCTTGGCCTCGGCCTCGATGCGGTGATCGCAGCACGCTTCGCGTCGAGCGAGATTCGCGGAATGCGGACGTACCTGGCCGAAGGGCTGCGTGCGTTTCGCGCGTTCGCGCCGGAGAGCTACGAGATCACGCTCGACGGCCAGGTCTCGCACAGAAGCGCATACGTCGTCGCTGTCGCCAACTCGAGCCAGTACGGCAACAACGCCCGGATCGCGCCGTTCGCCTCGCTGCAGGATGGGCTGCTGAACCTCGTCACCGTCGCCGATGTGTCGATTTTCTCAGCGCCGATGCTGCTCGTTCGACTTTTCAACGGCACGCTCAACAAGTCGTCGCGGGTGTCGGTGTCGGAAGGGCGGGAGATCGTGATCCGCCGCGCTGGTCCAGGGCCCGCGCATCTCGACGGCGAGCCGGTCGATTTGCCTGCTGAGTTGCACGTGCGCGTGAGACCGCGATCCCTGAAGGTGCTCGTGCCCTCGGCAGCAACCAGGGTTTGAGCCGCTTCTGTGTGAAGTGAAAGCTGATACCACTTCAGCGCGGCGTTTCTGTGTGGCGCCGCCGACCCGCGGCGGCGCTTCTTTCGTGAACCGGAGCAGTTCTGCCAATCGCAACAGAGCGCCGCCGCGGGGCGGCGGCGCCACACAGAAGCCGAACTCCGCCGCTACAGCTACACCGTCTTCATCAGCTCGTCGATGCGCCTGCGGAGCTCGTCGCGGGTCTCGATGAATCGGTCGTAGCGTGTTGCTGGATCGTCTTCTCCGAACGAGGGATCGACGATCGGCCAGTGCTCGATCCGCTTCGCGCCCGGCCACGTCGGGCAGTCGGCGGCGGCAGAATCGCACACGGTCACCACGACATCGAAATCTTCGTTGATGAATCGCTGCGCGCTCTTCGACTCTGCTTTACGGATGTCGAAGCCGAGGTCTGCCATCGCGTCGATCGCGAGTGGATGAACCCAGCCGGCGGGACGCGAGCCGGCGGAGACCGCCTCGACCCGATCGCCATAGAACGCGGTCGCGAGCGCCTCGGCCATCTGACTGCGCGCAGCGTTGCCGGTGCACAGGAAGAGAATCCGCTTCTTCATGGATCGGAGTCTACCGAATCGTGACGGACTGATGGGCGTCCCATGGCGCGGTCAGGGTGAGAGCCGCTCGATCGTCCAGTCTTTCGGCTGGCGCAGGCGGTAGACGAGACGGTCATGCAGCCGATCCTCTCTCCCCTGCCAGAACTCGATGAGCGTCGGAATCACGCGATAGCCGCCCCAGTGGGGAGGACGCGGGACCGGCTGATTGCGATACGTCGCCTCGAGTTGCGCTGCGCGCGCATCGAGATCTCCGCGGCCACCGACGAGCACGGCCGACTGCGTCGACGCCCACGCGCCGATCTGACTGCCGCGCGGGCGCGTCGCAAAGTAGTCGTCCGATTCTTCCTCGCTGACCTTCACGGCCACACCGTCGATGCGCACCTGGCGCTCCAGACCACCCCAGAAAAACGACAGGGAGATTCGCGGGTTCTCGCTGATGTGAATCGACTTCCGGCTGAGGTAGTTGGTGAAGAAGACGAACCCGTACCGGTCGAACGACTTCAGCAGGCAGACGCGGGTGGTGACGTAGCCATCGAGCGCCGCGGTCGCGACCGTCATCGCCTCCGGCAGAATCGGCTGCTGCCGCTTCGCCTCCTCGAACCATCGTTCGAACTGCACGAACGGACTCGGGTCTAGGTCGCTCTCCTTCAATTCAATCATTCCGACTTCCTTCTTTCGGGGTCAGGTCTTGAATTTTGCGTATTCGCCGTCTCGAAAAGCAAAAATCAAGACCTGACCCCGAGCAGCATAGCGATCTTTTGGATGACGCGGGCGGAGCCTTCCTCGTTCATGGCGGCCGAGGCGCGGTCGAGGTCGAACCAGGTGAGCGCGTTCGATTCGTCGTGAGCCATCGTGATCGAGTGCGGCATACGGGTGCGTGCGAGGTATCGCACGTCGAAGTGACGGTGGTCGGGCTCCCCTTTCGCGGCCGGGATCAGGTGGACATCGACGTCGAGGATGCCGTCGCCGAGGAGCTCGAGATCGGTGAGGCCAGACTCCTCGCGCCCTTCGCGGAGCGCGGCGGCCTGCGGCTCTTCGCCCGGATCGACGTGTCCGCCCATCTGAAGCCAGCGGCGGAGGCGTTTGTGATGGTGCAGCAGCAGGCGCGCGCGCTCATCGACGATGAAGCAGCTCGCGGTGATGTGGCCCGGTGCGAAATACGCGCGCGCGAAGACGGAGTCACCGCCGCGAAGCAGATCGAGCAGCGCGCGGCAATGCTGCAGCTCCAGCGCATCGGCGGGGCGATAGTCGCGAAGCTCGCGCAGCAGCGCCGCCGCGAGGTCCATTCAGTGCGAAAGGAACCACTGGTAGAGGAAAAAGTAGACGAGAACGCCCGTCACGGAAACATACAGCCAGATTGGAAATGTCCAGCGCGCGATGCGCCGGTGCTGCGGGACGCGCATCTTCAGGCCGTGGATGACCGTCACGATCGCGAGCGGCAGAACC
>JAENWF010000004.1 GCA_016650215.1 Thermoanaerobaculia bacterium | reverse complement strand
GGCGGCGTCGCGTTCTGTTGCTGCCATAAGCCATGCATGACGTGGCGCCGGCTTCAGCCGGTGGCTTTTCGTTCCCTCTGTGTTCATCACCTCTGCCGTGGCGCCTCGCGCCATTCCCCGGCCTAAGGATGACAACTCCTGTTAACCGATTAGAATCCTCGTCCGTTGACCATTCTGAAACATCAACGACAGGAGGATTTCCTCATGAACCGGCTCGTCTCTCTGTTCCTTTTCGTGGCAGCACTCTTCGCGGTGATCCCAGTTCAAGCCGATCTGCCGCCGATCATTCCGCGCGAGGTTTTATTCGGCAACCCCGAGCGTGCCAATCCGCAGCTCTCGCCCGACGCAAAACGCCTTGCGTGGATCGCGCCCGACAAGAAGAACGTTCTTCAGGTCTGGGTCAAAACCATCGGCAAGGATGATGACAAGATCATCACAGCCGACAAGAAGCGCGGCATCCGCACGTACGCGTGGGCGGACGACAACAAGACGCTCCTCTACATTCAGGACAACGACGGCGATGAGAACTTTCATCTCTACGGAGTCGATCTCGAGTCGGGCAACGTCCGCGACTACACGCCGATTCAGGGAACGCGCGCGCAGATCGTCGCGGTCGAGCCAGGCGTTCCGAACGAGATCCTCGTCGCACTGAACGCCCGCTCGCGCCAGGTGTTCGATGTGTACCGCCTCAACCTCACGACCGGCGCGCTGGTCCTCGACACGGAGAACCCAGGCGACGTCCTCGGCTGGGATGCGGACGCGAACCTCAACGTTCTCGCGGCTCAGGTCTCGACTCCCGAGGGCGGCACGGAGATCCGCGTGCGTGAGACTCCGAAGAGTCCGTGGCGTACGTGGATGAAAGCAGGCCCGGAGGAAAACCTCGGCATCGTGACGCTGTCGAACGACGGCAAGTCCGCCATCATCGAGTCGTCCCTCGGATACGACACATCGCGCGTGCTCGATCGCAACATCGCGACCGGCGCCGAAAAGCTGATCGCAACGTCGGCCGATGTCGACGCAGGCATCGTCATGATCAACCCGAGCTCGCGCACCGTTGAAGCGGTGTCGTTCGAGCCCGGCCGCCGCACGTGGAAGACGATCGACCCGTCGGTCGCGGGAGATTTTGCGGAAATTGCGAAACTCGCCGACGGCGACTTCACGATCGTGAATCGCGATCGGGCATCGAAGACGTGGCTCGTCTCCTTCACTTCGGACCGCGGACCGGTGCGCTGGTTCACGTGGGATCGCGTGGCAAAGAAGGGGACGCAGCTCTTCTCCGCGCAGCCGAAGCTCGAGGGGCTGCAGCTCGCCGAGATGAAGCCGGTCGTTGTCAAGACGCGTGACGGCATGAACATGCACGCGTACCTGACGCTCCCCGCAGGAATTCCGGCGAAGAACCTGCCGATGGTGCTCTTCGTTCACGGCGGTCCGTGGGGCCGCGACACCTGGGGCTACCGCGGCTATCCGCAGTGGCTCGCGAACCGCGGCTACGCGGTGCTGCAGGCGAACTTCCGTGGCTCCACAGGCTACGGCAAGAAGTTCCTTCACGCCGGCGACCGGCAGTGGGGACTGAAGATGCACGACGACCTGATCGACGCTGCGAACTGGGCGGTCAAACAGGGATATGTCGATCCGAAGCGCATCGCAATCATGGGCGGCTCGTACGGTGGATACGCGACGCTGGCCGGGGTGACGTTCACGCCTGACTATTTCGCGTGCGGCGTCGACATCGTCGGCCCGTCGAATCTCAAGACGCTCATCGGGTCGATCCCGCCGTACTGGAAGCCGATGCGCGCGATCTTCGATACGCGCATGGGGAACGTCGACGATCCGAAAGACGCGGAGCTGGTCCGCAACGCATCGCCGCTCTTCAAAGCGAATCAGATCAAGAAGCCGCTGCTGATCGGGCAGGGGGCGAACGATCCGCGCGTGAACGTGGCGGAGTCGGAGCAGATCGTCGATGCGATCCAGAAGAACGGCGGCTCGGTGACCTACGTCGTGTACAGCGACGAAGGACATGGCTTCGCCCGTCCGGAGAATTCGATCGACTTCAATGCCCGCACCGAAACCTTCCTCGCCTCATGCCTCGGCGGCCGTGCCGAGCCGATGGGTGTTGACCGGGTTGCCGGTTCGACGGCAGAGGTGAAAGTCGTGGAGAAGGGTGTCGTTAAGAAGTAAGTGTCCCTGGGTCGCCGCCGGCTGGCGGCGACCCATTTGCTTCTCGTCCCACCCGGATTCCTCGCTCGCGCTCGGAATTACTTAGGATTCGAGCTGACGAAACGCCCCCAGAAAAAACTCTTCCATCCGCCCCGCCACTCCCTCCACCCGCCACTGCTCCGCCACCTCGCGCCCTCGGACGCGCAATTGTTCGCGCAGGTCGGCGTCGCTCAGAATCTCGATGAGACGCTCGCCAAGCTCCACGGCGTTGCGCTCGGGTGCGAAGAGCGCGTAATCGTGCTTCTCGTCGAACGAGAGATATGACGGGATCGACGTCATCACACACGGGATGCCAGACGCCAGCGCCTCGGCGGCAGGGAGTCCGAATCCTTCCTCGCTCCGGTTGGGCGCGAGGAGGACATCGCATGAGTGCATGAGGCGCGTCATCTCGCGCGTGTCGAGGCCGACGTGAAACTCCTGCACGCTGTCGAGCGGTTCCTCGCGCGATGGTGTCCATGGCGAAACACGGACGAGATCCAGCACCTGATGAAACCAGCGCGCATGCGCGACCGCTCCGTAGCCCTCGTCGATCCCTCGCAGGTCGGCCTGAGACTGTCCGTAAAGCAGAACGCGCAGCGGCTGATTCTCGCGAGTCGTGGCGGTCCGGTAGAACTCCTCCTCCACGATCTGCCCGATCCAGGTGACGTTCTCTGTGAAGCGTTTGCAGATCGGAACGAGAGACTTCGAGACTGCGAGAATCGGAATCGGCAGCGAGTACGCGGCTTCGATCTTCGGCACGACGTCGGCGTAGTAACCGATCGATCCCTCGTATCCCTGGCAGAGATGAACGGCGCGCGCGCCGGCCATCCGATACGCCGAGTCGACTGTCGGCCAGAAGGTGCCGATGAGGAAGTCGTCGTCGTGCGCGCTGTACTCGTGAAAATTGTCGACGTAGATCCACTCAGCGCGTGAGCCGCGCCAGGTGACAGGCAATCCTTTCGTGACGACGCGGACGCGATGGCCCCGGCGAATCATCGCGTCTGCCTGCGCGAGCACGACGCGAACGCCTCCCGACATCGCGGTGTCTTCGAGCAGATAGGTGAGGCGGAGAGACTTCGTCACCGGATGCGTGCCGTCACGTAGTAACCGGGCGCCGCGAGCTCATCGGCGGAATGTTCGATTCCCGCGGCTCGCAAGGCGGCGATCATCGTCTCGTACTCCCGATTGACGATCGGCGCCTGCGGCTCGATCGAAACGATGTCCCATCCCGCGATCGCGAGTGCGTCGGTGATCGACTGTCTCGTGAACGAGCGGAGATACGCGGCGGTGGTGATTCCGTCGCAGTTGTAGTCGAGCCGGCCGTGAAAGAGGTCGGCGATGATCGCCCAGTTCGCGGCGTTCGGGACGCTCAGGAGCAACCGTCCGCCCTCGGACATGACGCGGCGCAGATCGATGAGAAACGACCACGGATCCTCGCGGTATCCGAGGATGTCGCCGCCGACTACCATGTCGAAACGCTGGTCGATGATCGCCACGATTTCGGAGACGTCGCCGTAGTAGACGTCATCGAGACGCTTTCGCGCGTGCGCGGCGGCGGCTTGCTCGTGCTCGATGCCGATCACGCGGCACTTCTGACGTTTCTTGATTGCCTCGCCGAGCAAGCCCTCGCCGCAGTCGAGGTCGAGAATCGTGTGGGCGTCGTTGGGAACGTGTTCGACCAGAGCGAGATGCTTCGCGTCGCGCATGTCGGCCCAGCGGTGAACGAGCGCGCCAGACGCTACGACGACGCGCTTTCCCCGCAGCGCGTGACGCGCCGCGGTCCGGATCGCGGTCAGCACCTCGCGGCTGGTCAGGAAGAGTCCCGGATCGTCGTCCGCCCATTCAACGATTCGCGGCTCGCTCTTCGATGCCGCGATCCGCGCCGACATTTCTTCGAACTGCCTGATCGTGATGTAGCTCTCGGCTCCTTCCGGCCTGAGCTCCGCGCGCGAGGCGAGATTCGAGACCGGGACGGCGGCCTCCCCCTTGCCGCTGGCCCACGCCAGCTCGAGCATCTCAATCGAACTACGCGTGACGAGCGCAAATGGGTCTGTGATGACGAGGCAACGCTCCTGATCCAGCCAGTTGGCCACCTCCGACATGTGCTCGCCGCTGTCGTACGGTACGAGCTCCACAGAGCCGCCGGCGCGGTGCAGCAGCAGTTCGCTCTGCCAGCTCGCGTAACGCCGATCCACCGTCGCTTCGTCGGATCGCGGGAAGAGGATGGCGAGCGGCATCCCGCTCTGTTTCGCACGCGGCGCGGGCCGAAGTCAAGCGGACGGAAGAATCCCGCGGGGGAGGGCGTTGGACACCACGAACTCGACGCCCGTATGCTCCATTCAATGACACTGCAGACCGACTCGGAAACGAAGGTGAATCCGTTTCTTCACATCGATCCCGAGCGTGTCTATAACCCGCTGACCGATCTCGAGCTGCTTCGCGGCGATCCTCGCTTCGATCTCGTGCAGGCCGCACTCCGTGGCGAGCCGGCATCGGAAGCGCTGCTCGACGGTGGATGGATCGTGCCGTCCGGCGTCGATCTCTCCCTCCAGCACCGTCTCAAGCTCGTCTCGCTCGAGACGCTGACGACTTGCAATCAGAGATGCTACTTCTGTCCCGTCTCGATCGCGCCTCGCGAAGATGTCGCGATGAGCGTCGAGATGTTCGAGTCGATCGTCGAGCAGCTCACCGACTACCGTGAAACGCTCGAAGGAGTCTTTCTCCAGAGCTACAACGAGCCGACTGTCGATCGCAGGTTCATCGATTTCTGCAAGACCATTTATGCGGCCGATCTTCCCGTCGCGGTTCTCAGCAACGGATCGGGCTTCACGCCTGCGAAAGTGGATGCGCTTCTCGAGATGGGTCCGCTGCGCTACCTCGGCATCAACCTCTCGACACTCGATCGCCATCGCTATCAGCAGGACCGCGGTGAAGATCACCTGCCCCGCGTGCTGACCAATCTCGACTACATGAAGGATCTGCCGGTTGCGACGCAGATGGGAATCGTCGTGCTGGGGACCGGAAACGACACGCATCGCTCTGATTTCGAGAGCATTCGCGAGCGTTTCGCCGGCAGCCGCTTCGATGTGCAGTTTCACACCGTGATGGACCGTGCCGGATGGCTCGACGTCGGCCTCAAGCCTCTCAATCCTCAGCAGCCGCTCGCCGGCTGCGACAACCTCGGATCGCGGCCGATCCAGCATCTGCACATCACACCGCAGGGCAAGTGCGTGCTCTGTTGCGAGGACTACGACGAGAACTATGTCGTCGGCGATCTGACGGGTCAGTCAGTTGCCGAAGTGCTCGCCGGTCCTGAGCTGGCAAAGATGCGGCGGTGGGTCTACGGCATCGAAGAGGCGCCGGAAAACTTCATGTGCCGCGGCTGCGTCTTCGCGAAGCGCCGCGCGTAGGCGCCACACAGAAGCAGTCCGGCCCTCGGAATGACTCACGCCCTGCTGAATTTCATCAGCCGGTAGCCGTATGTGCCGTCGCGATAGTGCTCGCGATAGTCGCGGCCGCTCCGCAGAAGGTCGTCGATCTGTTCCGCAGTCACGCCGAGGTCGGCGACGAGGCGATCCTTCCATTGCGGAATCCGCTTGATGAAGTAGTCGATCGTCGGAGCGGCGCGCGCGGAGAGGTCGACCTCCTCCACGACCGCGTATCCATTCATGTGCGCTGCGGTGAGGAAGCGGTCCAGCGAGTGCAGCGAGCCGGCGACGTTCATCGGCTCCAGGGCAAATTCGTCGAGCACGACGATCTTGCCCGACAGCCGCGCCGCTTTTGAGAAAAGCACCGAGGAGTCGATGTACTGCGACGATTCCTGGAAGACCAGACAGTCATACGTTCCCTCTGCTTCGAACGTCTCGAATGAGGAGCAGGTGACGCGGACCTCCTCGCCGTGGCGCTCGCGGACGGTCGCGATCTGCTTCTCATCGGGTGTGATCCCCTCCGCGTCGTAGCCGCTGCTCGCGAGCCGGGCGAGGGTGGTGCCGATGCCGATGCCCACCTCGAGAATGCGCGCTGGTGGAGGCGGAAGGAGCTTCATCAGCATCTCGGTTGACCGCTCCTGCGCGAAGCGGATCGGCTCGTCCTCGCGCTCGAAAATACCGTAGTGCAGATACTCGACCGCTCCCTCTTCGTGCGTAAGGATGTGCATGAAGACGTTGAGCGGATAGTGGAAGTCGCGGTAGGCGAGCGTCATTCGCAGGCGACATCGTAGCCGCCGGAGCCGCGTGCTGTCGCGGGGAGTACCCAGACGCGGCGCTCCGAGGCGGGTGTCGCGCGCAGACTGTCGACCGCCGCCGGAGTGAACTGACTCCGGTGCGCGCTCGCGGCGCGAATGGAATAGTCCCATCCGCGCTCGCCGTCGAACGACCACGCGCGATCGGGAAGCGCATTGCGAAATTCGTAACCGGCCGGTCCGCTCCGAGTTGCAGTTTCGAGGAGAAGGACCGGCGCGAGTCCCTCCGCCGCTTCGAGTGCGAGCGACGCGATCTCGCGATGCGCGGGGTGACACGACGTCCCATGCGCAGGATCGAACGTGATGATGAGATCGGGCGTTGTGCTTCGGATGACGTCGCGAATCTGTCCGATGAGAGGCTCGCGGCCGCCGGCTGTTGCGGCCCACTGCTGCGCGACGTCGTTCATCGCGTCGGGAAGTGTCCATTGAATGAGAGCGGCGCCGAAGATTGCCGCCGACTCCCGCATCTCGGAGACGCGCACGAGTCCCAGGTCGCCGCAGCCGCCGGGAAGCGCGCAGATGCCGTTCTCGCCCCGCGTTGTCACGAGGAACGTGCAGTCGGCCCTTTCCTCCACGCAAAGCCGGCCGAGGAGGGGAGCGGGGACGATCTCATCGTCGGGATGTGCGGCGATCCAGAGAACGCGCTTCGCGGTCAGCAGAGGCCCACTCGCCGCACGCCGTTTCGCGGCGGCCGCGGAGCAGGCGATAATGACCG
>JAENWF010000003.1 GCA_016650215.1 Thermoanaerobaculia bacterium | reverse complement strand
GCTGTGAAGAAATCCGGCCTCTGTGTGGCGCCGTCGCCCCGCGGCGGCGCTCTGCGGCTTCGAGATCATAAATCGCCGAGGACTCAGAGGACGCCGCCGCGGGTCGGCGGCGCCACACAGAATCGCCACCCTTCGCTCAGGGTGACCACGACCGTAATACGATGCCGGTGCGATGAGCATTGAGTTCAACCGCTTCGAGCCGGTCGCGTTTCCGCACGATGATCGCCCGGTCAATCCCTCTTTCAAACACACGGACCGCCTGCAGACGCTCAACGTCGATGCGGCGGGACTCGCCGCGGCCTTGAAGCGTGAGATCGCCGGCGAGGTCCGGTTCGACGACGGTTCACGCGCGCTCTATGCGACCGACGCTTCGAACTACCGGCAGGTGCCGATCGGGGTCGTCGTACCGAAGTCGGTCGACGACGTGATCGCGGCCGTGGCGCTCGCGCGTAAATTTGGCGCGCCGATCCTTGCGCGTGGTGGCGGCACGAGTCTCGCCGGCCAGTGCTGCAACGTTGCAGTCGTCCTGGACATGTCGAAGTACATGAACGCGATCGTCGAGATGAATGCGTCGCAGCGATACGCCCGAGTGCAGCCGGGGATGATCCTCGATGACCTGCGCCACGCCGCTGAGAAACACACGCTCACATTTGCCCCGGATCCCGCGACGCACTCGCAATGCACGATCGGCGGCATGATCGGCAACAACTCGTGCGGGATTCATGGATTGATGGGCGGCAAGACCGTCGACAACATCGAAGAGCTCGAGATCCTGACATACGACGGGCATCGCATGCGCGTCGGTGCGACGAGCGATGAGGAGTACGCGGCGATCGTCTCGCAGGGCGGGCGCCGCGCCGACATCTACTCGCGCCTTCGCAAGCTCCGCGATACCTACGCCGATCTCGTTCGCGCAAAGTTTCCGCAGATTCCGCGCCGCGTGTCGGGCTACAACCTCGACGAGCTGCTGCCCGAGAACGGATTCAACGTCGCGCGTGCCCTGGTCGGATCCGAATGCACATGCGTCCTCGTGCTCGAGGCAAAGACACGCCTCGTCTACAGCCCTCCAGCTCGTGCGTTGCTCGTCATCGGTTACGAGACCATCTACCACGCGGCGGATGACGTGCCGCGCATCCTCGAGTACAAGCCGATCGGTCTGGAAGGCTTCGATGATCTCCTGGTCGGCGACATGAAGCGGCAGGACATGCACGCCGAGGGGAGAGCGCTGCTTCCGCCTGGAGCGGGATGGCTGCTCGTCGAATTTGGAGGCGAGACGCAAGTTGAAGCCGATGGAAGCGCCAGAAGGCTCGTGGACGCGCTCGCGCGCGACCCGAAACCTCCTTCGATGCGCTTGATGGAAACGAAGCGTCAGGAGCGAATGGTCTGGGCTGTCCGCGAATCTGGCCTCGGCGCGACCGCGCATGTTCCCGGCCGGCCGCCGATGTGGGAAGGGTGGGAGGACGCCGCAGTCGCACCTGAGAAACTCGGTGGCTATCTGCGCGACCTTCGGAAACTGCTCGATCGCTACGGCTACGAAGGCGACTTCTACGGACACTTTGGACAGGGCTGCGTCCATACCCGCACGAACTTCGATCTGGCGACCGCGACCGGAATCAAGAAGTTCCGCGCATTCCTTGATGACGCAGCGGATCTCGTCGCGTCATATGGCGGCTCGTTTTCGGGCGAGCACGGCGACGGGCAGGCGCGTGCCGCGCTGCTGCCGAAGATGTTCGGCGAAGAGCTGATGGGAGCGTTCCGCGAATTCAAGTCGATCTGGGATCCCGACTGGAAGATGAATCCGGGAAAGCTGATCACCGCTTATGAGCCCGACGAGAATCTCCGCCTCGGGCCGAGCTACGCGCCGTGGGATCCGAAGACGCATTTCTCGTACGCCGAAGACGGCGGTCATATGAGTCACGCGGTGATGCGCTGCGTTGGCGTCGGCCGTTGCCGCCGGCTCGACGGCGGCACGATGTGCCCCAGTTATCAGGTCACGCGCGAAGAGGAGCACTCGACTCGGGGACGCGCGCATCTTCTCTTCGAGATGTTCCAGGGGCAGGCGATTCCGCCGACGTGGCGCAACGAGGCGGTGAAGGATGCGCTCGATCTCTGTCTCTCCTGCAAGGGCTGCAAGGGCGATTGCCCGACCGGCGTCGACGTTGCGACCTACAGAGCGGAGTTCCTGTCGCACTACTACAAAGGCCGCCTGCGACCGATCGGCGCCTACACGATGGGTTGGATCTACTGGTGGGCTGGTCTCGCATCAACGATGCCGCGGCTCGCGAATCTCTTCATGCGGATGCCGTTCGTGAAGACGATCGGCGGGATCGCGAAACCGCGACAGATGCCACAGTTCGCGAAGAAGACGTTCGTCGAGATGTGGCGGAAACATCCGCGAACGACGTCATCGAAACGAGTTGTGCTCTGGCCCGACACATTCAACAACCACTTCCTTCCTGAGACTGCGATGGCAGCGGCCGAAGTCCTCGAGGCTGCCGGCTACGAGGTCGTGCTGCCGAAGAAGCGACTCTGCTGCGGACGGCCGCTCTACGACTGGGGATTCCTCGGCATGGCGAAGAAGCTTCTGCGCGAGACGCTGGATGCGTTGCGCGACGAGCTCGATGCGGGAACGCCGATCGTCGGACTCGAGCCGAGCTGCGTCTCTGTTTTTCGCGATGAGTTGCTGAACCTCTTCCCGCGTGATGAATACGCGCGCAAGCTCTCGCAGTCGGTCTTTACAATGAGCGAGTTCATTCAGCGCGAAGGCGATCGCTTCATCGTCCCGCAGGTGAATCGAAAAGCGCTCGTGCAGGCGCACTGTCACCACAAGGGCGTCATGAAGTTCGACGTCGAGGATGCGGTGATGAAGCGGATGGGCCTCGACTACGTGCACCCCGACTCAGGCTGCTGCGGGATGGCGGGGGCGTTCGGATTCGACGAGGAGCACTACGACCTCTCGATGCGTATCGGTGAGCGGGTGATTCTGCCGGCAGTGCGCCAGACGAGCGAGGAGACGCTGATCATTGCGGACGGGTTCAGTTGCCGCGAGCAGATCGAGCAGGGGACGGGCAGGAAGACGCACCATCTCGCCGAGGTTCTGCGGATGGGCGTCATTTCGAGCTCGGAGGAATCCGGGAGGGGTTAGTCCGCCGCCCAGATTCCTCGCTTTCGCTCGGAATGACTCGCTTTTCGCGACGTTCAGATCTCTTCGCGGCCGGCGAAGCGATCGTTGTCGACCTGATTGTCGTTCGCACGCTCGGTACGCCGCTGCTGATTGCTGTTGTTGTTGCGATCCGGCGCTGCGTAGTTTGGGCGGTCGTCGCCGCGGTCGCTCGCCACCGGCGGGCGTCCTTCGAATGGTGCGCGCTGCTGATCGCGCTCCGGGCTCGAGAAGTTCGCGTCTGAGTTGTTGCTGCCGGGCTGAGTTGCGCGTGCGCGCGCGCCGCGGCTGTGGCCACCTTCGCGGCCGATTGCCGACATATGCGCCCGATCGCGGCTGACGGCTTCGCCGCCCTTCCGTCCCGCAACGCGTGCTTCATCAGAAGTAAATTCGTGTGCGGTTCCCTTCGCGTGGGCCGCGCGACCGCCCTTGCTCGCGATCTCTTTTTGCTTCGTCGCATCCATCGATGCAAAACCGCGCCTGCTCGTATTTGCCATGAGTGTCTCCTTCGGGGTTCACATAGGTACTGCGCGAACTGATGGTTACTTCGGTGAGGCGACTTCATGTGGCTTCATGAAATGTGCCAGTGATAACTAATGCATCCCTGCACACTTTTTGCTCTCGCGCCCCGCATGGAACAGAAGAACGTCTCTCTCTGGTCGGCAACCGCCCCATCTCCCTTATTTGAGTCCCTTCGCAGCGGCACGCACGTGGACGTCGCGATCATCGGAGGTGGGATCACCGGACTGACCGCCGCCGTGCTGCTCAAAGAGCGCGGAAAGAGAGTCGCGGTGATCGAGAAGGAGAGAATCGGGTCAGGAGAGTCAGGCAATACGACCGCGCATCTGACCGAGGCGATCGACGCGCGCTACTCGACGATCGCTCGCACGTTCAGCAAGGAAGCCGCGCGCCTCGCCGCTGATGCGAGCCGCTCGTCGATCAATCAGATCGAGTCATTCGTCCAGCGGCTCAACATCAACTGTCGATTCAAACGGCTGCCTGGATACCTCTACACGGAGAAGCGCAGCGACATCGCGAAGCTGAAGAAGGAAGCGCAGGCGGCGACGGAAGCGGGGCTCGCCGTAAAGTTCATCGAGGAGATTCCGCTGCCGTTTGCAACTCGGGGTGGCGTGCGGTTCGAGAGCCAGGCGCAGTTTCATCCGCGCGAGTACCTCGTCGCGCTTGCGAAACGAATCCCCGGCGATGGAAGTTTCATCTTCGAAAATACTCACGTCACGTCGATCAAAGAAGGTGAGCCGTGCGAGGTCGAGTCTCAGAAGGGTCCGCTCACCGCCGATTTCGTGTTCGAAGCGACGAACATCCCGATCGCCGGCTTCATCTCCCTCAATCTGAAAGATGCCGCGTACCGGAGCTACGCGCTCGGATATCGCGTCGAGGGAGAACATCCGGAAGGGATGTTCTGGGACACCGAGGATCCGTATCACTACACGCGCTGGCAGGAGACAGACCAGGGAACGTTCCTGATCGTCGGCGGCGCCGATCACAAAGTCGGGAAGGAAGAGGACACCGAAGGCTGCTTCGAGCGCCTCGGCGAGTACGCGACAGAGAAGTTCGGATCGCATCCGCTCCGCTACCGCTGGTCAGGCCAGATCATCGAGCCGGTCGACGGGTTGCCGTACATCGGAGGCTCGGGAAAGATGTTCGCCTCGACCGGCTATGCGGGGCAGGGGATGACGTTCGGCACTGTGGGAGCGATGATCGTCGCCGATCTCATCACTCGTCGCACGAATCCATGGGCCGATCTCTTCAACGCCAATCGTCTGCACGCACGCGGTGCGCTCAAGGACTTCATCAAAGAGAACGTGGACTTCCCGAAAGCGATCATCGCGGATCGAGTCTTGTCGCGCGACGTCAAGTCAAAGGAGACGCTCGATGTTTCCCGCGGCGAAGGGAAGATCATCGCAGTCGATGGGAAGAAGATGGCGTGCTACCGCGATGACTCGGGACGGCTGCACGCAATCTCCCCGGTCTGCACGCACATGAAGTGCGACGTGCACTGGAACGGCGCAGAACGAACGTGGGACTGCCCCTGCCACGGATCGCGATTCAAGACCGATGGCGCCGTCATCAACGGACCGGCGAAGCAGCCGTTGGAGAAGTTCGAAGTGATCGACGTCGACCCCACGCTCCGTGAGCCCTCGTCATCCTGAGCGAAGCGAAGGATCTTCTGATGTGCGGGCGATGCTCGTGGCTGCGTTATCCCAGGAGCGATCAGAAGATCCTTCGCTTCGCTCAGGATTGATAAGAACCAATGGCGGAGAGAGAGGGATTCGAACCCTCGGTAGAGCTTTGAGGCCCTACGGCGGTTTAGCAAACCGCTGGTTTCAGCCGCTCACCCATCTCTCCGTGGCCCTGAAAATGAAGAACGCAGACCGCAGAATGAAGAATCGAGAGAGACAATTCCTTCTTCGCCCTCAATTCTGCTTTCTGCGTCCTGCATTCTAAGTTGATTTGTTCTGGCGGGGCATTGTGGACGATCTTCGAATTGTGGTGCCCGCGGGCTTGGCGGGCTGGCTTCACGGTAGCCGAAATGGCTCGGTTGAGACGCCGCTCTGCGCCGAACCGAGAGGGCTTTCCACCGCGGTCAGGTACCGATACTCACCCGCCTCGAGGCGTGGAAGGCGTTTTTCGAACGTCGCGTCGTGTCCGGGGATTGAGCGTCATCAACTGCATCGTACAGACCTCGTCGGTTGGAACCAGCGATCTTCTTGCAGCGGACTTCATCTCGCTTTACGAAGACGTCTGGTCGAGGCGGGTTGACGTCGCGCCGGCTGATGAACTCCGTGCGACCGCGCGTTCGCTCGAGCTCGTGATGGCGGTGATGTATACCGAGGCTGACGGCCGGCGCTCGTTTCTCTCGCGTGTGGCGGGCCGGCTCGCCAACTCGAAATGGCTCTCCGCAGCTGTCCGGTTGATGCACCGCCTGACCCGCGCGACAGGCACTTGATGCCGGCGCGATGAGGCCCCGGGCCGTGCCCGGTGGCGGGGCATCGTGGACGATTTTCGAACCGCCGTGCTCGTGGCTGAGACCGAAGATTCCGCATTGGTCGTTGCGCGAGACGGAATACTCAACAATAATCACAACTCCCGCAATCAAGAAGGAGTGCCATGAACCAAAGGTCGTCACGCCTTATCGTCACGGCTGTGCTCATCAGCGCGTCATTCGCAGGAACGGCGTTTGCGCAGACCGCCCCTCCGGTCGTCACCAAGAGCTTCAACCCCGCGGTGGTCCTGCTCAACGGCGACTCGATCGCCACGATCTCGGTGACGAATCCCAACGTTGCCTTGGCGCTCACGAACGTTCAGTTCAGCGACATCATGCCAGCGGGGATCGATCTCATTACCCAAACCGGCGGCACGTGCAGCACACTCGCAACCGGGGGAGGCATGTTCTCCATCAATCCCGGCACGGAGACGTTTTCCAGCACATCGAGTGTGCTTGCTGGAGGCCAATCCTGCACGATTACAGTAAGGGTGCGGGGAACAGCCATCGGCGCACACGTCAACACGACGTCGCAAGTCACTTCCAGCAACGCCCCGCCCGGCGCCGCCGCGTCAGGAACGCTTACTGTGGTTTCCGATATCCCAACATTCTCTCAGTGGATATTGATGACCCTTGCCGCCGCATTCGTCGTAACGGCCCTAATCAGGCTGCAGGCGTAGTCCGCCCGAATTGAGTCGAGAGCCTCGCCGTGCCCACGCGATTCGCGTCGAAACAGGTGTGTCTGGCGGAGGAGGTGGGATTCGAACCCACGGTACCGTTTCCGGTACGGCGGTTTTCAAGACCGCTGCCTTAAACCACTCGGCCACCCCTCCGGGAACTCTGCGAAACCGGGCGCTGCTTCGTAGAAATTTCTACGGCAGAAGATTCACGTCGAGCGTGATCTTCAGCCGCAGCCGGCGATGGCGGCGCAGCTCATCCACCGAGAGATTTAACGGGATGCTCACTTCTTTGACGAGCGCCTCGGAGGAGCGTTCCGGGACAGGCGGCTCAGCGACCGAGGTGGCTGACGCGCGGCTTTCGAGCTGAGGCAACGAGTCGAGGATCCCGGAGGGAAGCGGAATCTCGATGGACCCGAACGGAACTTCGATCGGGTCGGAGCTCATGTCTTCGAATGGAGCTCGTTGCGAAGCGTTCCGCGGAGGCACCCCGATGAGCTCAGTCGCCACGAGCGGCGCATCATCGTGTCCCGCGGCATCGTCCAGATCGAACTCCGGTTCGCCATAAGGCGCATTCACCGGAGTTGGCGGCAGCGACGCGTCCGCGGGATCGCTCTCGTCCCACAACGACTCGTCGGGCTTCGTGCTGCCGGCGATCGTCGCGTTCAATACCTGAATCTCGCGCTCGAGCGGCTCGGAGCCTTCGAGCCCGTATTTCTTCACCAGATGCGCGAGTACGAGATGGGTGATGCCTTTGAGGCTCTGCTCGACGCCAAGACCTGTCGTCGCGACTGATCCGTAGTGTGGCGACTTCAGCTTGTTCAGCTCGCGATCGATCTCGACGACCGGCATCGCGTTCGGAAGATCGCGTTTGTTGTACTGGATGACCATCGGGATCTCGCGGATGCGGATTCCCTGGCGCTTCAGATTGTCCTCGAGGTTCTGCATGCTCTCGAGGTTCGCGTCGAGAGCTACATCCTGGCTGTCGGCGACGAAGACGATGCCGTCCGCCCCCTTGAGCACGAGCTGACGTGTGGAGTTGTAGTAGACCTGACCCGGCACCGTGTAGAGCTGCAGCTTGGTCCGCATCCCGCGGATCTTGCCGAGGTCGAGCGGGAGAAAGTCGAAGAAAAGCGTCCGGTCTGTCTTGGTCGCCAGCGAGAGCATTTTGCTCTTGCTGTTTGACGCCAGCGAGTCGTAAACGAACTGCAGATTCGTCGTTTTTCCGCACAAACCGGGACCGTAATAGACGATCTTGGCAGTGATTTCTTTGGTGGCGTAGTTAAAGAGGACCATCGCTCGCGGAACCCGGCTGAGGGTAACGGGAGGGGGGAGGGGGTGTCAACGAGGGTGGGTGGTGGGTGGTGGGAGGGGTGGTGGGTTTCACCATTCAACATTCACCATTCAACATTCACCATTCAACATTCACCATTTTCGCTTCGGCAGGGGGGAACGGGGAATGATGAATGTTGAATGGTGAATGTTGAATGTTGAAACGAAATGCAAAATGCAAAAAGGGTGATGGCGCTCGTGTCACCTGAGCGAAGTGAAGGACGGCGTGCGCCATGGGAGAGGTGATGAACCTTTTCGGTCTCCTGTCGATCGAATCGCGAGCAAGGTCCATAAGCTCGGGAGGACAGAAGACCGCCGGCTTGAGAGCCGGCGCCACATCCAGCATAGCTCGTGGCAGCATTCGCGAACGATGTGGCGCCGGCTCTCAAGCCGGCGGCTTTCCGTCCCCCGATCGCCCCAATCGCAGGAGTAGGTTCATTAGAAGCGAAGCGAAGGATCCCCCGCGTCCGGGCGATTATCGTCTCAGCGTCAGGGATCATTCGCTTATGGGAGACGAGGGGAGCAGGCTCGTGGCAGCCCTTGAAATGGATTGAGGCCGAGGTTCGAGGTAAGAATTCGGAATTAAGAGGTGCGCGAATTCACTCGTCACGCGTCACCCTCGATCTGCGCTAGACTTCGCGCTCGTTCTTTCACAACCTAGTCCGAAGCGGAGAGTGGACGCCAGGTGCGTTTGCTCGAGGGAAGCCGGTTAGATGCCGGCGCGGCCCCCGCCACTGTAACCGGATACGACTCACGCATGGTCGCGTAGACCCCCACTGCGAAAGCGGGAAGGGCGTGTGAGAAGGATGACCCGGAAGCCAGGAGACCGACGCTTCAGACCTCACCTTGGATCGACCTTTCGGAGGGAAGGAGTCGTCATGAAGCATTTCCTCGCGTTCGCCTTTCTCACCTCTCTCGCAACCCATTCTTTTTCACAGACCCTCGCTCTTGCGGACGAGATCGTCGTCACGGCGTCAGCCGCGGACGAGACCGTGGAGTCGACGCCTGCGTCGGTCACCATCATCACGCGCGCGGAAATCGAGCGGCGCGAAGCGCGCGACGTCGCGGACGTGCTGCGCGAAGTTCCGGGGCTCAGCGTCTCGCGCACCGGAGCAGCCGGAAAAATAACGAGTGTCTTCATCCGCGGAGGCAGCTCGAAACAGGCGCTCGTTCTCTGGAACGGCGTCGAGATGAACAACGCGTACCTCTCCGCCTACAACCTCGGGCAGCTCTCGAGCGCCGGCGTCGAGAGGGTCGAGATCGTTCGCGGCCCCTACTCCGCCCTCTATGGCGCCGACGCTGTCAGTGGTGTGATCAACATTCTGACGATTCCCGACTCGAGCGGCGTCTCGGCGGACGTCGAAGCCGGCGAGAACGGTCTAATGAACGGGACCGCGAACTTCTCACACGCCGGCGATCGCTGGATGGCGCATGCGGCCGTTGAAGGGCGGCGCGATGACGGGTTCGAAGCGAACGATGACTACACCGGCGACTCGCTCGCCGGCGGGTTCACGTTCCGCCCTCGCCCGACGATTCACATCGGCGCGACCGCTCGCATCAGTCGCTACGATCTCGGCATCCCGCGCAATCCCAACTCAACCTTCACCGAGTTCGTCCCGACGCCGCTGCGGCGGGAAGACGGCTCGGAGTCGCAGATCGTCGTGCCGCTTCGCGTCGAAGTGGGAGCACTTCGCTTTGATCTGCGGCTGTCCGAGAGCCGCCGCCACGACGAGTTCGTCGATCCCGGCGCGCCATTCGGAGGCGAGTTTGCCGAGACCGATGCGCGAACCCGCTCCGGCCGCGCGATGCTCCAGACATCGCATCGAGGAGGCGGAGTCATTTCGGCCGGCCTCGAGGTGGAGAAGGCCGAGGCTGAGCACGTGGACTCGTTCGGTCTCGACGTCGACTCGCGCAATCGCGACAGCTGGTCGCTGTTCGCCGAGGAGCGGCTCTCGATGCGGCGGGGCCGCGGATCGCTCGAGCTCACGCTCGGAGCTCGCTTCGACGAATTCGAGACGTTCGGTTCCGAAGTCTCACCGCGCATCGGTGTCGCATGGCTTGCGAGCGCGAACAAATGGCGTGCAGCTTACGGCGAAGGCTTTCGCGCCCCCGCTCTCGGCGAGTTGTACGTCCCTTTTTTCGGAAATCCTGATCTTGGCGCTGAGCGGAGCCGCAACCTCGAAGTGGGATTCGACCGCTTTCTCTCCGCGTCCTCGATGGTGTCGGTCACAATCTTCAGCAGCGAGTTCGACGATCTGATCGCGTATGACGGCTCGACAAACCGCTTCGACAACATAGCGGCCGCGACTTCGCGCGGTGCCGAGCTTGGGTTCTCGGGCAGAAGAGGAGCGTTCACCACCGCCGTCAGCTACACATACCTCGATGCAGTCGATGAATCGGATGATCAGCGTCTGCTTCGCAGGCCCGAGCATTCTGGTTCCTTGTCGATCGGGTTCGATGCATCATCCCTCGCAGGAAACCTGTCGATCATTCACGCTGGAGAGCGGCCCGACGTAACCGATCTCGTCCCCTTCGGTCGTGTCACGAATGAGGCGCACACAACGGCGGATCTCACGTTCCATTACGAGCTCGGTGCTCTCACGCCCTATGTGAAGATCGAGAACATCAGTGATGAGGTCTACCAGGAAGTGTTCGGTTACCCCTCCGCGCGCCGAAGAGTCATCGCCGGGATTCGCTACGCGCTTCGCAATCGCTCATGAGTACGTGCATCGCGGAAAAGGATGGGTGAGCTGCAAATATGAATCAAGTCTGCCTCTGTGTGGCGGCGGGCGCCCTCGCCCGCCGCTCG
>JAENWF010000002.1 GCA_016650215.1 Thermoanaerobaculia bacterium | reverse complement strand
TTCAACGCGATCCAGCGCCGCGCATCGGACATCCACATCGAGACGCGCGACAACGAAGTCGTCGTCAAGTACCGCATCGACGGCGTGCTCTACGAGGCACTCGATCCGATCGACAAGCGCCACCACTCGACGATCATCTCGCGCATCAAGGTCATGTCGGAGCTCGACATCGCCGAGAAGCGGATCCCGCAGGACGGCCGCTTCAAGCTCCGCATCACCGGCCGCACGATCGACTTCCGCGTCTCCATCATCCCGTCGGCTCACGGCGAGGACGCTGTCATCCGAATCCTCGACAAGGAGTCGATGAACAGCGAGTTCAAGAATCTCCGGCTCGACGTTCTCGGGTTCGATGATGAGATGCTGACGAAGTTCCGCAAGTTCATCAAGGAACCGTACGGGATGGTGCTCGTCACCGGCCCAACCGGCTCAGGCAAGACGACCACGCTCTACGCGGCGCTGTCGGAGATCCAGTCCACCGAGGACAAGATCATCACGATCGAAGACCCGGTCGAATATCAGCTTCGAGGGATCACGCAGATTCCGGTCAACGAGAAGAAGGGTCTGACGTTCGCGCGCGGGCTTCGCGCGATCCTTCGCCACGACCCGGACAAGATCATGGTGGGCGAGATCCGTGACGAGGAGACCGCGGCGATCGCAGTGCAGTCGGCGCTCACCGGACACCTCGTCTTCACGACGGTTCACGCGAACAACGTCGTCGATGTTCTCGGCCGATTCCTCAACATGAAGGTCGACCTCTACAACTTCGTCTCCGCGCTCAACTGCGTGCTCGCGCAGCGCCTTGTGCGCCGCCTGTGCGAGAATTGCACGCATCAGGTGACGTATCCCGATTCGTTTCTCGTTGAGTCGGGACTGAACGTCGCTGAATTCCGCGGGAAGAAGTTCTTCGAAGGGCAGGGCTGCCTCGAGTGCAACGGGACAGGCTTCCACGGCCGGCTCGCAATCTCCGAGCTCCTCGACCTCTCCGACCACATCCGTACAATGATCATCGACCGCCGTCCTGCCTCGGAGATCAAGAAGGCGGCGAAGGACGAGGGGATGCAGTTCCTGCGCGAGTCGGCGCTGCAGAAGGTGATGGAGGGGAAGACGACCTTGCGCGAGATCAACAAGGTTACCTTCGTCGAATAATGTCCGGCCGATTCCCATCCGACGTCATCGTCCTCGACACCGACGGTCTGCTGCACGCGCGCCTCGCATCAGGGCGGCAAGCCCCGCAGATCACCAGAGCGCGCGCGTACCGTCTGCCTGACGGGACGTTTACACCCGGGGTCGTGACCCCGGACCTCGCGAACGAATCAGCACTCGCCGACGTGCTGCGGCGCGTTCGCGTCGAGAGCGGACAATGGTCGCGCGTATCGGTTCTCCTTCCCGACTCCTGGTTCCGGATCAATCTGGTCGAGATGCCATCGCTCCCCGAGAAGTCGCAGGAGGCGATGCATGCTGTCCGCTGGAGCCTGAAGCGCACGCTGCCGATCGATCCCGAGACGCTGCGCGTCGCTTACGAGACTCTCGGCCATTCGACCGCGGGCGTGAAGCTGCTCGTCGTCAGCGCTGTAGACAAGACGCTTGCCGCGATCGAACGAGTCTTTGCCGCGGCCGGCATCGAGGTCGTGCTCATCGAGCCGACGGGCCTCAACATCTGGAACGCGATCTCCGTAAAGGAGACAGCGACATCGAACGACCGGCTCTTCGTCTACGTGCGAGATCACGATTTCACGACCGCTGTCTTCCGCGGCTCGCAGCCGCTCTTCATCCGCTCGCGCAACTTCAGCGGCGAGCGAACGCTGCAGCAGGAGCTGCGGCTGTCGGCGAGTTATCTGCGCGACACGCTGCAGGCGGTCTCGGTCGAGCGGTGCTACATCGCGGGCAACGGCGTCGGACCTGAGGTGCACGCGGCGCTGACGTCGGAGTTCAACGCGCCGGTCTCGGCCATCTCGCTTACCGACTTCGTCGAGCAGATCCCGCTCGATGCACCTCAGATGCATGCCGAGCTGACCGCGTGTACGGGAGTCTTCGCCAGTTGAAAACCCTCCATCTGAACCTCGCCGCGCGGCCGTACCGCGACTACCGTCCGCTCTACGCGGTCGTCGTCGCCGCGTCGCTGCTGATCGCTTTCCTGATGCTGAACAACGTCGACACCTACTACCGCTACGTGCGGGAGACGCGGGCAACGCGGAACGAGATCGCGCGCATCGAGCGGCAGGCCGGACAGGAACGGAGCCGCGCGGAAGTCGCCACGGGCGAGATCCGCAAGATGGATCTCGCAACCCTGGGACGTCAGAGCCGCTTCGTGAACGCGCAGCTCGCCGAGCGCGCCTTCTCCTGGAGTGAGCTTCTCGACCGCCTCGAGGCCGTCGTGCCGCGCGACGTGCGGATCAACTCGATCGCCCCGAGTTTTTCGGACAACGGTTTCGTGCACCTGACCCTCTCATGCGAGGCAAAGACGACCGACGGTATGCTCGCGACGATCACCCGTTTCCAGAGCAACAACCATTTCGTCAACCCGTTTCCGACTACCGAGAATCGAACCGGCAGCACGTTCCACTTCGGCCTTGGCGTCGACTACAAGCCTTCGATCCCCCGAGTGGTGACGAAATGATCTGGCGCGAACGGCGGGGTCTGCTGATCATTCTCGGCGCGCTGCTCCTCGCCAACACGATCTTCTTCTTCACGTACCGCGTGCAGTACGAGTCGCGGCTTCGCGATCTCGACACGCGGCTCGACACGGCGAAGGCGCAGCTCGAGCAGGCACGGAGGACTCGTGTCGGCACCGAGCAGCAGGTTGCCGCGTACAAGCGGATCGACGGCAACGTTCGTGAAATCTACGAGAACCGCTGGTCCACCGAGCCGCAGCGGCTGACAGCGATCATCGCCGAAGTGAAACGTCTTGCCGCCGCGTCGAACCTGACGCCTGAGACCTTCTCGTTCCAGCGGACAGAGAACAAGAGCACCGACCGAAACGCGACGGGTGCAACTGTCGTCGGAATCGGGTTCAATGTGTCGGGGACGTATCAGCAGCTGCGGCGGCTCATCAATCAGATCGAGCTCTCCGAGCAGTTCATGAGCATCGACCAGATCGGGCTGACATCTGAAAGCGGCGACACGCTGAGCATCTCGCTGCATGTGAAAACGCTGTTCCGCGACACCGCGCCCCCGCGGCGCGCGCGCAATCAAGACCTGTGATGGATTGGATGAACTGGAAAACCTGGACTGGAGCGGCCGTACTCATCGTCGCGGTGTTCGCGATCTACGTTTTCGCAGCGCCGGAGCCGATGAGCGAGCCACTGGCGCAGTCGAACGGCACTGCGACCCAGCCCCGCACCATCGTCAAGACTCCCGGCGTCGATCCGGTCCGGATGGACTGGCTCGAGGCGCAGAGCGGAAGCTACGCCAGCCGCCGCAACCTCTTCGCGTTTCCGGCGCCTCCGCCTCCGCCTCCGCCTCCCGCCCCTCCCGTTCCGCCCGACAAAGACAAGGACGGCATCCCCGATTTCCGCGACAACTGTGTGAGCGCAGCGAATCCTGATCAGATGGACGTCGATCGCGACGGTATCGGGAGCGCTTGCGATCCGGGCGAGATTGCTCCGCCCCCTCCCCCGCCCCCGAAACCGGTTCCGCCCGCATTCAACTACAAGTACATCGGCACGTTCGGAAGCGCCTCGAAACCGATCGCGAGCTTCGCGCGCGATGGTGAGATCGTCAATGCGCGCGTTGGCGACGTGATTGAAGGCAAATTCATCCTCCGCGGCATCGGCATCGAGTCGGTGGAGATCGGCTTCATCGGATTTCCCGCAGACGAGCGCCAGCGCATCCCACTCGGGCAGTAGACGTGACGTTTCGCAGAATGACGCGTCACAGACGTTAGGACCCAGGACGACAGAATGAAAAGACTGACGACAGCAGGACCCGCCGCGATCCTCATGGTCACGCTCCTCTCGTCATGCGCGAGCTACAACGCATGGCAGAAGGCGCGCACGGCCGAGGTGATCAAGGAATGGGACGTGGCCGTCCAGCAGTACCAGAAGGCCGTCGAGATTGATCCCGGCAACAGGCGCTACATGCTCGCCCTTCAGCGAGCCAAGCGCGAGGCGTCACGTTCGCACTTCGAGAAGGGAAAGTCGCTTCGCACCGCGGCACAAACCGCGACGGGCGCCGAACAGCTCCGCCTCAACCAGCTGGCAGCCACGGAGCTGGAACTGACCGTCAGGCTCGATCCGACCAACCAGTTCGCTGCTGTGGAGCTCAGCAAAGCCGTGCAGTATCTGCAGGACGCAGTCCGCGCATCACAGGGCGAGTCCATCGACGAGATGAAGCGGCGGACCAGGGGCATATCGAAGGCCCAGCCGCCACAGCTCAATCCAGCCTCGCAAGAGCCGATCTCGCTCTCTTTCCCACGCGAGACACCCGTGAAAGACATCTATCGCGCGCTGGGGAACGCATTCGGCATCAATATCCTGTTCGATCAGTCGGTCAAGGACGACCGTATCTCGATCGAGTTGCGCGACGTAACGGCGCAGGCAGCGCTCGAGCGCGTCATGCAGGCAGCGAATCACTTCTACAAGGTGCTCGACGAGCGGAGTCTCATCGTCGTCCCCGACAACCCGCAGGCGCGCCGCGACTACGAGGACCTCGTCATCCGCACGTTCTACCTCTCGAATGGCGACGCCGAACAGGTGACGAACGTCGTCCGCACCATGATTGAGGCCCGCAACGTCTTCCCGCTCAAGGCTCTGAACGCAATCACGATCCGTGACACCGCGGACAAGGTGCGGATCGCCGAAAAGATCATCGAAGCGAACGACAAGGCGAGAGCCGAGGTCGTCGTCACCGTGGAACTCGTGCAGATCGACCTCAACAGGATCCGCGACATCGGATTTGCGATCACCGGATCCAGCTCGATGCCCGCGACTCCGGTGTCCGGAACCGACGCCAACGGCGCGATCCCGTTCAGCGGCGGAACGCTCTCGGAGATCGCCAAGATCATCGGGAGCGTCGATGACCTCCGGCAGAATGTCACGTTCAACATCCCGACTGCGACCTACTCGCTTTTGAAAACCCTCGGCGACAGTGAGCTACTCGCAAATCCAGAGCTGCGAATCTCCGAGGGTGAGAAAGCTACGCTTCATATCGGGCAGCGCATTCCTGTACCGGTTTCGACGTTCGTGACCACGACCTCAACCGGCAACAACCCGTACCAGCCTTCGGTTTCGTTCCAGTACCAGGATGTCGGCATCAAGGTATCGATGGAGCCCCGCGTCCATCACAATCGCGAAGTGACGCTCAAGCTCACCGTTGAGGTATCGAACCAGGGCGATCCCGTCACGGTGGAAGGCTTTCTGCCGCAGCCGACGTTTCAGACGCGAACGATCGAGTCGACGATCCGGCTCAAGGACGGAGAAACAAACTTCCTCGCCGGACTGATTCAGGAAACCACGATCAACAGCGCGACGAAGACTCCTTTCCTCGGAGAGCTTCCGTTCATCGGACGCCTTTTCACGAAGTCACGCGAGGAGCGTCGCCGCACAGATCTCGTGCTGACGATGACGCCGCACATCATTCGCATCCCCGACATTACCGAGGACGACGTCGCGCCGATGTGGGTCGGAACCACCAACAACCTCACGTTCCGCGGCGTGACGCCGCGTATCGAGTCACAGTCGTCCATCGATCCCTTCACGGTCCGACAGCAGGCAGGTCAACCTGGATTCGACCGGCAGGGCAATCCTGTCTATGTGACGCCGGGGCCCGAGACGAGTTCGCCTGTGTCGCCGCCATCCACGTCGCCTCCCTCGTTCACCCCGCCGCAGGGTGGCGGACCGGCCGATCCATTCCGCAATCCGCAGCCCACGCAGCCTCAGCCCCCGAATCCTCAGGGGAAAATTGACGAGGACGGCGCGAGACTGATGGCGAGCACCAATGCCGCTCCGGCCGAGTCGGAACTTCGTTTCGCCCCCCGAATCGCTCCACAGCCTGCAACCCTCTCGATCAAGCCGGGTGAACAGAAATACTGGTCGGTCGTCGGGATGGATCTCGACGGCCTGCACACGGACGGACTGGTGATCCGCTTCGACGCGAACGCGCTCGAAGTCATCGACGTCTCCTTCGGTCCCGCGCTCGCGATCGATCCAAAAAAGCCTCCGGTCGTGAAGATTGACCGCGGCAACGGAGTGGTGCGCGTGACCTCGTCCGACGGCAAGCCGCTCACCTTCCGCAGCGGCGGTGAGCTGCTTCTGTTGCGCGTCCAGGGTGGCATCACCGGAAACACCTCGCTCGTCTTCGCCTCCCCCGAACTGAAGAACGCCCGCGACGAGATTGTCGTCGCCGCAGTTACGGGCGGGCGGGCGCTCATCGAATAGCCATGCCGATTCGCCGGTCCGCGCAGCGCGGCTTCACGATCGCGGAGCTGATGACGGTGGTCGCGATCATCGCGATCCTCGCGTCGGTCGCGCTGCCTGTTGCCCGCTTCGGACTCCGCCGCCAGAAGGAAATCGAGTTGCGTCAGCGGCTTCGCAAGATCACCGAAGCGATCGACCGCTATCAGGAGCTCATGACGATCCCCGCAACCGTGCCTATCCGTCCCGCGCAGCTGCAGGCCCTCGGCTCCGACGGCTATCCGAAGGATCTCGAAGAGCTGATGAAGGGCGTCAAGATGAGCGACGGGCGTACGATCCGTCTCATCCGCGAACGCGATCTCACCGATCCGATCACAAATCTGAAGGAATGGGACACGCGGTCGACGACCGACGATCCCGATACGATGTCGAGCGACGGCAACAACGTCTTCGAGGTGCATTCGAAGTCGACCGCGCTCTCACTCGACGGGAAGACCAGGTACAACGAATGGTGATGCGAAAACGAGCCCGCGCTCAGGCCGGATTCACGCTTATCGAGCTGATCGTCGTCGTGACGATCATCGGCCTCCTCGCCGGCGTTGCAGTCGTGAACGTCAAATGGGGGCAGCGGAAGGCGCGCGAGGCCGCGCTGATGCACAACCTCCACCAGATGCGCGAGGCGATCGACAACTTCTACGCCGACAAGCGCCGCTTCCCTTCGAACCTCGAGGAGCTCGTCCCGAACTATCTCCGCGCAATCCCGAAAGATCCGCTCACACAGACCACCGAGTGGGAAGAGGTGATGGACACCCCGGACCCTGACGCACCGCCGGAGAACGACGCCGACGGAAATCCCGTCGCTCCCGGCGTGACCGACGTCAAGAGCCGCGCGCCTGGGATGACTCTCGATAACGTGCCTTATGCGGAACTGTAGGGTCGAGGGTCGAGAGTCGAGGGTCGAGGGGGAGGACTCGTGCGCGACCTGCATCGATACTCGAGCTTTTTGTCGACCCTCGACCCTCGACCCTCGACCCTGCCAGTCAGGCTTCACGCTCGCCGGGCTCATCGTCATCATGACGATCATCATGGTCTTCTTCGCGTACACGGTTCCGCGACAGTGGTCGAAGATCATGCAGCGCGAGCGTGACGCGGAGACGATTCACGCGATGAAGCAGTACGCGCGCGCCATCGAGAAGTTCCGCGCAAAAAACGGCGGGTATCCCGTCAGCCTCCAACAGCTCCGCGAGGCGCGCACGCCGCGGATGATCCGCGGCTCGGGGCCGATTCTCGATCCACTCACCGGTGAAGACGACTGGATCATCGTCCCCGCCGGGATAATGCGCCGTCCTGGGATCAACGGCCCGCCCGGCGTGCCTCCGCCTGCGGCAGCCCCGCCGACCGCCTCCCAGCCCCCCACGAGCTCGCAGCCGCCCGCACCAGGGACTGCGGGCCAGACCATCGGTCCGATTGGCGGAGTCCGTCCGAATAAAAGCGGCCCCAGCTTTCTTACGGTCAACGGTGCAGACACTTACGAGCAGTGGATGTACACCGCCGGCGACCTGCAGTTGGAGATCGAGGGACGGCGGCAGGCGCTGATGACGAAGTAGCGGCCGGATTTGCCGAGGCGCGTCCGCTGTTGGACAATGCGCCGCGATGAATCGAACCCCAACCACCGTTTCCCGTCACATTCTCTCCTCCGGCCTCACGGTCCTCGTCGAGACGCTGCCATATGTCCGGTCCGTTGCGCTTGGCTACTACCTCCGCAGCGGCTCGGCGGTCGAGAGCGAAGAGCACGGCGGTGCATCGCACTTCCTCGAGCACCTGGTGTTCAAGGGGACGAAGCGCCGCACCACAGCCGACATCGCGCAGGTGATCGACATCCTCGGCGGCGACGTCGACGCGTTCACCGGCAAGGAGTACACGTCGTTCTACGCCCACGTGCTCGACGAACAGGTCGATACGGCGATCGATCTCCTCACCGACATCGTCATCGCCCCGAATTTTTCTGACGAAGATCTCGAGATGGAGCGCGGCGTCATCCTCGAAGAGATCCGCATGGTCGAGGACACGCCAGACGATCTCGTGCACGAGATCTTCGTTACATCGTTCTGGCCCGATCATCCCCTCGGCCGGCCGATTCTCGGCAGTGAGGAGACCGTCAACCGGCTCAGCCGCCAACAGATCCTCGCGCACTACGAAGACACGTTCCATCCGTCGAACATGATCTTCTGCGCGTCAGGCAACATCCGATCCGAGCAGATCATCCCGTTTCTCGAGAAGAGCTTTCCGGGGATCTCGCAGCCGGCGCCGCGGCGCGGATGGAGCGAGCCGCATCCGAAACAGCATGTAATCCTTCGCGAGAAACGCGAGCTCGAACAGGTTCATCTCTGCCTCGGTTCGCGCGGCTATCCGCAGCAGAACCACGAGCGATACGCCGCGGCATTGTTCAACACGATTCTCGGCGGCGGGATGTCGTCGCGCCTCTTTCAGCGCATCCGCGAGAAGGAAGGACTCGTCTACAGCGTCCTCTCGTATCACAACGGCTATTTCAACGGTGGCTATCAGGCCGTGTACGCCGCGTGCGCGCCGAAGAATCTCAAGCGCGTCCTCTCGCTCACTCTTGCTGAGATGAGTCGCATCAAGCGCGATGGGGTGACCGCCGACGAGCTTGCATCTGCGAAGCTGCACCTGAAAGGGTCGATCCTCCTGTCGCTCGAGTCGACGGTGAGCCGCATGTCGGGGATCGCAAGGCAGGAGTACTACTTCGGACGCCAGTTCTCCGCCGACGAGATCATCGAGCACATCGACGCGGTGACGCTCGACAACATCCAGGGAGTGGCGAGCACGATCGTCGATCCCGAAACGCTCTCGCTGACCCTCCTGGGCAACCTCAAATCCCCCGGCATCACCGCCGACGCATTACGAGAAGCGGTCGCGTGAAACGAGTCCTGAGTGCTGAGTCCTGAGTCCTGAGAGGATTCAGCACCAGCCACCACTCAGGACTCAGCACTCAGCACTCTGTAACTAACTCTTCGCTCTCGTATCGACGAACTCCACCGGCACGTTCGGGGAGATCCGGTGCGCGACTTCGCGCGCGTCCCAGTTCGTCAGCCGCACGCATCCGTGCGATGAGGCATATCCGATCGAGTCGGGATCCGCAGTGCCGTGGATGCCGAAATGCGGCTTGCTGAGCGCGATCCAGACGACGCCGACCGGTGAGTTCGGGCCGGGATTGAGATTCGCCTCCGGCTCGTCGTCAGGTACTTCTGCAAAGAGTTTCGGCTGGTAGTGAAAGTTCGGATCGAATGCGACCTTCTTCACGCTGACCGTTTCGTTCGGTGAAGGGTCGTACTTCGATCCGAGCGTCGTCGGTGCGTGAAAGACGAGATTGCCGCTCGCGTCGAACGCGTTCAACGTACTGCCGGCGACCGAGATGACGACCTTCGCGATGTCGGGACTATCCTGCGACACCTCCGCGCGGACGTTGGGAACGGTGATCGCCGCCCCTTCTGCGAGATCGGCGAGCTTCACATTTGGATTCAGTGTTTCGAGCAACTCGACGGTCGTGTGGAATTGCTCAGCGAGCTTCTCGGATAACGACTCGTAGCAGAGGCAGGCGAGTTTCGCCTTGTCGTACACATCTTCGGGCATCGACTCGAACGGTCCCTTCACGTCGTCCGCGGTCAATGTGTGCCCGCGAACCGCAGCCTCTCCGGCGGCCGCAGCCGCAAGAGCGCGGAACGTCGGCTCGTCAACTGCCCCGGTCGAGTCGAGACCACGCGAGCGCTGAAACCACCAGAGCGAGATCGCCGAGTTCTTTCCCCAGCGGCCATCGAGCGCGCCGACCGAAAATCGAAGCCGGTCGAGGTAGACCTGCGTTTTGAGGACGGACGGGCCGCTGAGATCGCCCTGGATCGGCACCGCGATCGGCGCGGTGTTGATTGCCGCAAGACTGAGTCCCTTCAGCGTTTCCTTCCCGCTCGGCACGAAACGGAGGTTGGCGATTGCCGCCTGCTGCTGCTGTTGCTGTTGCGCGCGCTGTTGCTGCGCGCGGAACGATGAAAGGTCGCGCCATTTCTCATCGAAGCGCTCCGCCTCCCGCGCCTTCGGATCTTCGCGCGTGCCCCGCCAGGGCACCGCAATGTCATCGAGTTTGTCCGCGACTGTTTCGCGGGCGTTCGAGATCCTTTCGGTCGTTTCCTTCTTACTGCAGGCGCTCAGAGTCAGAAGAACCAGCAGGGACGTCGCAATCAGCAATCTCATGGTTACGGACATAGCAAACAGGCTGCCTGAGCCGTGGAGGTGAGCAGAATTACGTTTTGAAGAACCAAACCGGCGGAATCGGGCCTCGCTTTGGCGCTCAATCCTCGCATTCTCAGGTAGCGACTGACTCCACTCCGTGTAGTGACCGGCCGTCCCGGTGCTCTTCCACCTCACCATCAACTTCCGCCTGAATTAGACTTTCTCCGGCGTGATCACCTATCTCAAGGTCCGGAACCTCGCGATCGTGGAGGAATTCTCGATCGAGCCGGGGCCGGGGCTCAATGTGCTCACCGGCGAGACCGGCGCGGGGAAGTCGCTCCTCATCGACTCGCTGGAGTTTCTGCGCGGGGCGCGCAGCTCTTCCGAAATGATCCGCACCGGCTCCGACAAGATGTCGGCCGAGGCAATCTTCGAGGTGCCGGCGCGCATGGCGGCGACCCTCGAGGAGCTCGGGGTCGACGTGGAGAAGAGCGGCGAGGCGCTCGAGCTGATTGTGAAGCGTGAGATCGCGACCAGCGGCCGCGGGCGCGTCCTCGTCAACGGCTCTGCGATCTCGGTTCGCGAGCTCGGCGATGCGATGGATGCGGTGCTGGAGATTCATGGGCAGAACGAGTCGCACACGCGCGTCGCGGGGCAGACGTATCGCGAACTGCTCGACCAGTTCGGCGCTCACGAGCCGCTGCTCGCCGGCGCGCGTGAAGCATTCGCGAGCTGGCGCGAGGTCTCGGAACAGTTGCGTGAGCTCACCACTGCACACCGCGATCGGGCACTCCGGCTCGATCTGCTGAAGTACCAGATCGACGAGATCTCCGCATCACGGCTCGATCCCTCGGAAGAAACGACGCTGCGGTCCGAACGGAGCATTCTCGCCCATGCCCGCGAGATGATCGAGGCAACAGCGGGTGCGTTCCGCCTCATCGACGAAGACGAGTCGTCATCGCTCACGCAGCTCGGCCGCGCGCATCATCTGCTGCAGCCGCTCGCGCGAGAAATCGCCAGCCTGCGTCAGATCAGCGAGGATCTTCAGGAGATCACCTACAAGCTGCAGGACGTCGCGCGCACACTCGGGCACCTCAGCGACTCCGTTCGCCACGACCCTGCGCGCCTCGATGAAGTCGAGGAGCGTCTCGTCACGATCGAGCGGCTGAACAAAAAGTACGGTGGCTCCGTCGAGGCCGTCCTCGAGCATTTGAGCCGCATCTCCGACGAATTCGAGCAGCTCTCCGACTACGAGAGCAGTCTCGGCAAGCTGGAGAAGAGCGAAGCGGAGCAATTCAACGCCTACCGGAAGGCGGCTGACAAGCTCTCAGCCACACGCAAGAAATCGGCGGACGTTTTTCAGCAGGCCATTCAAACTGAGCTGCGCGACCTCGCGATGGAAGGAACGACGGTCCGGATCGAGCTCTCGACTGCCACGGACCGCGATTCCCGTTTCCCCGATTCGATCGCGTTCGGACCGGAAGGCTACGACCGGGTCGAGATTCTCATCGCACCGAACCGGGGAGAGGAGCCGAAGCCGATGCAGAAGATCGCGTCCGGTGGCGAGCTTTCGAGAATCCAGCTCGCGATCGCCGCTGCACTGTTCAAGCGATCCGCGCGCGGAGCAGCGGCAACGCTCGTCTTCGACGAGATCGACGCCGGCATCGGCGGACGCGTCGCGGAGGTGGTGGGACGAAAACTTCAGGAGCTCGCCGCGGCGAACCAGGTCATCTGCGTCACCCATCTGCCGCAGATCGCGAGCTTCGGCTCGACGCACTTCCATGTCTGGAAGGAAGACGTGAAAGGACAGACGCGCGCGAAGATCCGCCGGCTCGACGACCACGAAGAACGCGTTTCGGAGATCGCGCGAATGCTCGGGGGCGAGTCGATTCCAGCCAGCGCGGTCCTGCACGCCCGCGAGCTTCTCGACGCCGCGCGCGGAAAACCGGCCAGGGCGCGCGCATGACCGCTGCCGCCGACCTCGAGGAGGCCGCTCGCGTGCTGGCCTCAGGCGGCGTCGTGCTTCTCCCCACCGACACCATCTACGGGCTGCACGCGCTTGCGACGAGCTCGGCTGCTGTTTCGAGGATCGCGGCGATCAAAGGACGTGGCGACGATAAGCCTTTCGTCGTACTCGCTTCGTCGATTCAGCAGGTCGAAGCGCTGGGAGCGCGCATCGCCGCCGACGCGCGAAGGGTGCTGGATCAACTATGGCCGGGTCCGCTAACCGCAATTCTTTCGCTTGAAAAACCAATTGCAGCGAGCCGCGGTGAGTCATCGATCGCGATTCGCGTGCCTGATCGTGATTGGTTGCGCACTTTGATCGAGAAAACAGGCGCGCTTGCATCAACAAGTGCGAATCGCAGCGGTGATGAACCGATCTCTTCCCCAAATGAGTTAACGAATCATCTTCGATCGAGCATCGATTTCATCATCGACGAAGGGATTCTCGAAGGAAAAGCTTCGACCATCGTGGACTTTACAAGCGATGCTCCGCGCGTCGTTCGCGAAGGTGAACATTTCTTTACACAGAAAGTGTGGAAAACGCTGTGGAAATCGCTGTGAAAAACGCACGAGAGCGCAAAGACTCACGCCTTTCAGCGAATTGCACAAGCCGTTGGGCGAAAACGGCTAACTCACTAAAACGAATGGAGTTATCGTCAAATACCGCAAAAGTAGCAGCAACCCTTGTGCACTTTGTGGGGCGAATTTCAACTTTCCACATGCCCTTCCGAATTGGCCGTCCTTCAATCCTTATCGTTTACACGCCCTTCATGCGCGCGTCAGTGGCCGAAAAACCGCGTCGCAAGCGTCGCCAATCCGAGAAACGAGAAGAAACCGCCGACGTCGGTAAAGGTCGTTACGAAGATTGAAGACGCGACCGCGGGATCGAAGCCATAGCGCTCCAGGGCCAGTGGGACGAGGCCCCCCGCAACTCCGGCGATGACGAGATTGAAGACCATCGCGCAGAAGAGAATCACCGCAAGCACCCAGTCACCGGTCCAGAAGCCGACGATCAGCATCGTGAGCCCGCCGTTCGTCACTCCGTTCGCGAATCCGACGAACATCTGCTTGATGACCGGATGAAATCCGCTCCGCCAATCGACTTCGCCGAGCGCGAGTCCGCGGACGAAGACCGTCAGGGTCTGCGTGCCGGCGTTCCCCCCCATCCCCGCGACGATCGGCATGAAGACGGCGAGCGCGGTCCAGTTGCGAATCGTTCCTTCGAACCGGCTCACGACCCACGAAGCGAGGAACGCGGTCGCGAGATTGATCGCGAGCCACGGAAAGCGCATTCGAAAAGAGATTCGAGCAGGGGTAGTGACGCGCTCCGACGCGTCGACTCCGGCGAGGTGCAGCAGGTCTTCTTCCGCCTGCTCCTGGATCACGTCGAGCACGTCGTCAACCGTGACCACGCCGACGAGACGGTTCTGCACATCGACAACCGGGACTGACAGAAGGTCGTACTTCGAGACGAGCTGCGCGACCTCCTCCGGCGCCGAATCGACGTGCGTCCGCACGACGCTCTGCACCATGATGTCGCGCAGCTTCACCGAGGCATCGGCCAGGATGAGGTTGCGCAGCGAGAGCACGCCGACGAGATGTCCCTCGGCATCGATGCAGTAGACGTAGAAGAACGATTCCTTCCGCGGATACTCGCGGATCGCTTCGATCGCCTCCGCGACCGACAAGTCCTCGACGAGCGCGAGGTAGTCGGTGTTCATCAGCGAGCCTGCGGTCTCTTCCTCTCCTTCGAGCAGCGACTCGAGTTTGGCGCCGTGCGTCGCGCCGAGGAGCTCGAGAACGCTCTGGCGCCGCTCATCGTCGAGCGCGTCGAGAAGGTCGGCCGCGTCGTCGGACGCCGAGGAGCTACAGATCGCCGCGACCGTCGCATCGTCGGTGGACGCGATGATCTCCTTCAGATCGGCATCGTCGAGCTCGAGAAGAGTACGCGCCGCTTTCCCTGCTTCGATCAGCAGTGAGAGGATCCGCTTGCGATCCTCCTCGAGGAGGAGTGGCAACACCGGCGAGATGTCTGCCGCGAGCGTCTTGTCGATGATCTTCCGAAGCTGCGGAAACGCACCATGACGAAGCAGCTTCGTCAAAAGCTGCTGGTACGAGCGCGCCGTAGGCGACGGTGCATTTGAGGCGGGACGATTCACTCCGAGGCATCGTAGCCAGAAACGCGCGCGTTGACGAGTCCTGAGTTCTGAGTCCTGAGTCCTGAGTGCTGAGTCCTGAGTAAGTATCGAGCGGTCGTGACGATTAACTCTCACGACTCAGCACCCAGCACTCAGCACTCAGCACTCAGGAATGATCGTGCCTTGCTATAGAATCGCCGCAATGACCACGACCGTCCATCCCGAGCCGAAGCCAGCGACCGCGGGCGAGGCTGCGCCCGCGCGCCAGTTCGTCAACTTCATGTTCTTCCGGGTCGACCGCGCGTTCCGCAACCAGCCGGCGGACGTGAAGATCGAGGCGCGCCGCGAGTTCGCCGCGATCGTTCAGCGGTACACCGGCCCGATGATGCTGCTCCCCTATTCGACCGTCGGTCTCAAGGCCGGGCTCGACTTCATGTTCTGGCGCATCGGCTACGACATCGATCCGTTCCAGAAGATGGTCGCCGACATCAATCGCTCGATCCTCGGCCGCTTCCTCGACGTTCCCCAGTCGTACCTCTCGATGACGAAGCACTCGCAGTACGTCGACGAGCACGTCCACGAAGGTCAGGAAGGGCGGCGGCTCAAAATCGTTCCGGGCAAGAAGCCGTTCCTCTTCGTCTACCCGTTCGTGAAGACACGCGACTGGTATCTGCTTCCGATGGCTGACCGCCAGCGGATCATGAACGAGCACATCGCGATTGGACACAAGTACCCGCGCGTGAAGATCAACACGACCTACTCATTCGGACTCGATGACCAGGATTTCGTCGTGGCGTTCGAAGCCGACTCCGCAGCGGAGTTCCTCGACCTGGTGCAGGAGTTGCGCGAGACCGAATCATCCAGGTACACGTTCCGCGACACCCCGATGTACACCTGCCGCCGGAGCACGGTCGAAGAGATTCTCGACTCCCTCGGCTGATCGTCACCTGCCACGCAACGCGAAAGCAGCGAGCGCTGCCGACAGCAGCATTCCTCCGCCGAGCATCATGAGCGCCGCCGCAATCCCGCGGTGCTCGGCAACGATTCCCGCCGCCAGGTTGCCGAACGGTATGAACGCGAAAAACGCGAACGTATACATGCTGAGGACCCGCCCGCGCAGCTCGTCGGGGACGCGCTGCTGGATTGTCGTGTTGCAAAGCGCGAAGCTGATGACCATCGTCGCGCCACAGATCACGAAGAGCGGGATCACCGCGGCGGCCGACCGGACGAGAGCCGCGCCGCTGAGCGCCGCACCAAAGAGAGCGATCGAGCCGACGATGACCGGAATCGCACGCCGCGGCGTTCTCAGCGAAAGAGCGAGCGCTCCAGCGAGCGCTCCAGCGCCGACTCCTGACATCAGATATCCCATTCCTACCGCGTCGTCGGTGAAGAGTGCGCGCGCGAGCACCGGCATCAGATTCAGATAGGGATATCCGAAGAGACTCGCCGCTGCGACCACAGCGAGAAGGAGCATCGCCACACGATCGCGCCGCACAAAACGGAATCCCTCGGCGAGCCGCGAGAGCAGTGCCGCTGAGGTCTGGAGCGGCACCTGCCTGTTCTTCGTCCTGACGAGCACCCAGACGAGCGGCAGAAACGAGAGCGCGTTGATGAGAAAACACCAGAAGCTTCCCCACGCCGACAGCGTTGCCCCCGCGAGGATCGGCCCGATCACACGCGAGAAATTGAATTGCAGCGAGTTCATCGCGATCGCATTCGCGAGGCGCGAGCGCTCCTCCAGCAGGTCGATGATCATCGCCTGGAACGCAGGCGCAGAGAATGACTGCGCGATTCCGACGACCACGGCCGCGGCAACGATCTGCCAGACCGTGATCCGGTTCGCGCGGATCGACAGCGCGAGAAAGAGTGCGCAGAGCGCCTGCGCGATCTGAGAGACGGCGACCACGCGCTTGCGGTTCAGCTGATCTGCCAGCACGCCCCCAGGCAGCATGAGAACGAGTGCGGGAACCGAGCTCGCGAATCCGACGAACCCGAGCAGAAACGCAGAATCGGTCAGCCGGTAAACCAGCCATCCCTGCGCGACGTTCTGCATCCACGACCCAATGTTCGAGATGAACTGCGCCGTCCAGAAGCGCCGGTAATCGGATTCACGAAATGCTTCAAAGTACAAGCCGCGGAAGTGTACCCCGCAGATTCATGAGTCATCCGGATCGTGGGAAGGCGGCGCCGCCGCGAACTCAGAAAGTTTGTGTGGCGGCGGGCGCCCTCGCCCGCCGCGGTTCGAGCGCCCTAGCGGCCGGCGATGAAGACCGGGTCGCCGGAGTAGTTGTCGACGATCGATCCGTAGACGAACAGTGTTGCCGCATTCGGGCGCGCCTGAACAGTCACGCTGCCGAGGCCCATTGGATCGATGCTTGGGAAAAGCGCTCCGACCGAGCGTTGCAGCAATCCTTTTGCAGCGACCTGAACCACCGTCCGTCCGATCAAGAATCCTGACGCCGACAGCAGAGTCACTTCGATGTCGATGGGTGATGAACCGCCGTTCACGAATCCAACGTTTGCGCGGAAGCCGAGGTCTGAGCGGAGACCGGTCACGTACTGGTCGCCGCCGAACGTTGCCGCATCGATTGCCTGCCCGAAGCTTCCTCCATTCGGGCCGCTGGTAAACGTCCGGCTGGTGACGATCGGACCGGCGGACGAACTCCATGAGACTTCGAGCGGACCGCTTCCGGCACCCGCCCCCATCTCGGTCGCGACGTCGGAGAGGATTGTGGTCTCCCTGCCGGAGAGTGTGACCGTGCGCGTGCGCGCTCCGTCGGAGCCGTTGTAACGCAGTGTGAGCACCACGGAGTCGTTCGACGGGTTGAAGAAGGTAACGTCGCTCCGCCAGAACGTGCCGTTGGCGCCCGGCGCGAGCGCGATCGACGGAATCGTCAGCGCCTTCCCTTGCGGCGCGCGCGTCGCCTGAAGATAAATCGGGTCTTGCGTCACGTTGTCTACAACCGAGCCGTAGATGCTGACCGCGTCGCGCGCGCCGGCAGTGATGCGCATCGACAGCGCATCATGCGAGCGGTTCGCCACCGCGGGGAGGATCGAGGCGAGGGATGTCTGCTGGAACTGGTTTGCTTGCAGCGTCACGTTCGCGGTGCCGACGGTCCCGCCATTCGCATCGTAGAGCGTGAAGCCAACGCCGACCGGCGACGCGCTCTTGTTGACCATGCCGATGTTCGTGCGGAAGGCAGCGCTCGAAGCGAGTCCGGTCACGTAGAGGGTCTGCTCCATCCCTTCGCTCGTCAGATCGGGAACGGCCTGGCCGTATGTTCCGATCGGCGAACCCGTGAACGTACGGCTCGTGACCTTCAGGTTGGGCGTCGAAGAAGGGCTCGTCGCGTCGATCGTCAGCGCCCCCGCACCGGCGCCGAGTCCGAAGAGGTCTAGAAGAGTGTTCGCCCACGTACGCGACTGGCGCGATGCGAGAAAAATCGACTGTCGCAGTGTCGCGCCGCCGGCTGACGGAACGAGGGTGAGGTCGATGCTCGCCGGCTCCGAGCCGGCGTTGAAGATCGTCAACTCGGTTCGCCACGCCGTTCCACCGGCACCGCTGGTTTGCGCGAGCACCGAGACGAGCGAACGATATGCGCCGGCGCCCGGAACTACCGGTGCCCTGTTCGCCACAACAACCTGTCTTGAAGCGACGCGTGATTCCGCGCCGCGATAGGCGATCAGCGTCACGCTGTACGTGCCAGCGATCGAGTACGTTTTGACGGGTGAAGGGTCTGACGAATATTTCCCATCGCCGAAGTTCCAGGCGTAACCGTTCGGGCCACCGGTCGATTGATCGGTGAACGTGATCGCGTCATCGATGGTCGGATTCGAAGGCGAGAATGTGAATGCTGCGGCGAACGCCTGCACGGGAAGCGTCACGCTCACGACTCGGGTCGTCTGGCTCGTCTGCGACCCGTCGCTCACGGTCAGCGTGACCGTGAAGCTCCCGGGCGTAGCGTAGACGTGTGCCGGATTCGCGGCGGTGGATGTAGCACCGTCGCCGAAGTTCCAGCTCCGTGCGGTCACGTTTCCTGCTGACTGGTCCTGAAACGAGAAGGTCGAGCCGGCCTCTCCGGCGTAACTCGGAAGAACGATGAACGCAGCCTGCAGGGGTGCGGTGGTTGCTCCAACCGTCGCGTTCGCGGCATTCGACGCAGCGGACTCACCTGCGCTGTTGTATGCGGTGATCTGAAAGCGATACGTGCCGGCGGTGAATCCGGTGAGCGTTGCACCCGTGTCGTTCGCGCCAACATTTCCGATCTTCAAGAACGCGCCGCTGCCGCTCGCGTAGTAGACCGACTGCCCGGTTTCGTTCGACGCGTTGTCGGTCCAGCGGAGCGTAACGCTCGTGCCGGAAGGCGACGCGCTGAGTCCGGACGGCGCGGTGGGCAAGGTCGTCGACGGCGGCGGCGTCGAGCTGCCGCTCGGATAGAGCCATCGCGCCGCGAGCTGGTCGTCGGATCGCAGCGAAGGCCCGAGTCCGGTGATCTGGTAATACATCAGAGCGGAGGAGTCGGCGCTATGGCCGAATCCGAGTGTGTGGCCGAACTCGTGCGCGATGATCTCCGCGAGACGGGTCGCGCTGATGCCATTCGCCGCCGACACACCGTCCTGAATGGTGAGGCTGCCTTCGACGATGTTGTACGCGCTGTAGATCTTCTGCGGATGCGCGGCGTCCGCGGCAAACGGCGAGGTCCAGCCTCCGCCACTCGTCACTCCGTTGAAGCCACCGCGGCCGACCACCCCGCCGGTCGTACGGTCCCACGTGCCCGCGATCTCACTCAGAGGATCGCTGAAGAGCACTTCATTGATGCTGTTGCGGGTCGACAATCCCGCGGGAGAGCCGGACATGACGCCGCCGTATGTGTAGTTGATGTTCGCGCTCGTGTAGCCGTTCCACGCAGCCATCGCGGTCCGGATCTCGTTCACGCCGCCGCGTGTGTAGCCGCTCTGCGTTCCGTAGCTCATCCATCGCGCGGAGCCGCCGTTGTCGAATGTGAACCAGCGATAGACCGCCGGCTCATCGATCAGCTCGAAATCAGGACGCGCCTGCAGGCGTCCGCCTTCGTGCCGGCCCGAAGCGAGCACCGGATTCTCGACAAAGTAATCGCCTGAGACGGTCCGTCCACGCACGCGGCCTGCGATGAAATCATCGAAGCCAGCCGCGTCACGCTGAACGTTGCGAGGCGTGCGCGGATTGAGCTCGGCGTCGAGGATCGAGACGTTCTCGAGATCGTCGTGCCGGATCCATAGCGCGCGTCCGTCGAGAGCTCGATCGGCGCTGAATTTCCCCGCGAAGAGATCGATGGTCTGGTAGTCGCCTCCCGGCGTCTGCGCGAGAAAGAGGAGAACTTTTTCTCCGGTGCTGAACCGCGGGGCACCGAAGATCATCGTAACGCGGTCGCCAAGCACCCCTCCCGCTTCGCTGACTCTGATCGTCCCGCTGACGTTGCCTTTGACCGGGTGCTCGACTGCGACAGATGTCTCCGTCCAGATCACTCCGCCGCGATCGACCGGCGCCGAATGAAGCACAGTGCCGCGAACGATGACGGGCGACTTGCGGACGAGCTGCTCATCGGTCGGCATCACGATCGTGGTCGCCGAAAGCGACGACGCCGACGTCAGAATCACACACGTAAGCCAGTACACCCGGAAGTGATTCAACTGTAAGCGATCTCCCCTTGGACAAGATTAGTTATTCTGCGCAACGAGCCCAAGGCATGGACCCATTCCATGGTCGGTCCGACCGGGATGTCGCGGTGTGGTGGGAGCCACAGTTCAGGCGACGCGGCGCCAGAGCCTATGAAGAAATTCGGCCTCTGTGTGGCGCCGCCGGAACAGGTGTCGCCAATGGCTCAAAGGGGCACCTCCGCGGGTCGGCGGCGCCACACAGAAGCATTGAATCGGACTGACGAGGTCTCAATCGCGATCCGAGCGCCACGTCGTTCCTGGCTCGTGGCTTAATTCTCGGGCCGCGCTATTCGGCGCCGACGAACGCGCTCTTGATCTCGGTATCGGAGTCTTCGCCGATGAAGATCGAGCGGATTCTGTCTGCCACCCAAATGCTCGACGAGTTCGCGGCGATGTCGTTGCCGATCACGCGAAGCTTTATCTGATCATCTCCGCCTTCGCTGCAGAAACGGCGACGGAGCACTTTCGTCGCGAGATTGAACTTCGTGTCACTGAGCCGCGCGATCTGCGGCAGTTCTTCGAGAAGCTTGTCGATAGGGCGGTCATGCACCGTTTGAGCGAACGCGACCATGTCCGCAAAGCTGAGTGCGGAGCGGCCGCGTCTAATCAGCGTCGAGTCGAATTCGTTCAATTCCGTGTGCATGACTGGTAGGTGCCTCAGCAATAGAGTTGCCAAGCGGCGCGTGTCGTACAATTTTGACGCGTGAAAACCAACGCCGCCCGGCTCCTTGATGGGCTCGACATCCCCTACGAGCTTCGCTCGTATGCCGTTGATCCAGATGATCTTTCGGCCGAATCGGTCGCGGCGAAAGTAGGGATCCCTCCGGAGCAGGTATTTAAGACTCTCGTAGCGCGCGGCGACCGCAACGGCGTCTGTTTCGCCGTGGTCCCGGGCAACCAGCAGCTCGATCTGAAGGGTCTCGCCCGCCTGTCCGGCGACCGCAGCGTGGACACGGTGTCGTTGAAGGAGGTTCAGCCGCTGACCGGATATGTCCGCGGAGGCCTCACAGCGCTTGCGGCGAAAAAGAACTACCCGGTGTACGTCGATGAAACGATCGAGCTGTTCGATTCGATCTGCGTGTCGGCGGGCATCCGCGGAACGCAACTCGTGCTCGCACCCGCCGACTACGTCCGCGCAACCGGTGCTAAGACGGGTCAAATTGCAAAAGAGAAGGAGTGACGCTTCACCGCGGCGGAATCACGAACGTGAAGACCGCACCGCCCGCTGAGTTGTTTTCCGCCCAGACCCGTCCGCGATGCGCCTCGACGATCGCAAAGTCCTTTACCTCGTCGAGCACGAAGCGAAAGACGTCGGAATCGGATAACTTGAGTGTGCGCAATGTTCTGCGAAACAGAGGAGCACGCGGCGTGCCGGGCTTTGCTACACTCTGCGTCGGGAATGGCGCACTGCCGGGCGCGCTTCTATCGTTCCCGCCCGCGACGCCGATTTGGGGAGTCGCCAAGTGGTAAGGCAGCGGCCTTTGGAGCCGCCATTCGGAGGTTCGAATCCTCCCTCCCCAGCCAGCGGTGAGCCAGCGGTTGCGGCCGCTTCGGATTCCCGCCGAGTGAGTGCGGTCACGCTCCACCTGTTATTCGGCACTTCAATTGCTAGATATTTCCTTCACTCTATGGACCTTGACCGCCGACGAACGGACCACGGTGCGACGCCGCAGCTGCGCATCCTCGCTGTCGACGACCAGCCGTCGTACCTGACGTGGCTGCAGCTCGTGCTGGGCCGCGCCGGATTCGACGTCGAGGTGGCGCTCGATGGTATGACCGCGATCGAGCGCATTCGTAACGGCGCGCCGATCGATCTCCTGCTCGTCGATCTCACGATGCCGGGGATGGACGGCATCGAGACGGTTCGCCAGATTCAACAAGAGGCGCGGCTTCCGGGTCTCTACACGATCCTGCTGACGGCTTCCGACAAGACGGATACGAAACTGCGCGCGCTCGACAGCGGTTTCGACGCCTTCATCGCCAAGACGTCGCCGGAGTCGGAGATTGTCGCCAAGATTCGAAGCGCAGCCCGCCGTCTGCAGCTCGAGCGGCGTCTACACAGCGCGAACGCCGAGCTCGAGGCGCTTGCTTTGACCGATGAGCTGACCGGCATCGCGAACCGCCGCTCACTCTTCCGCGCGGCCGAGGCCGTGTTCCGCGGCGGCCGCAAGCTCGCGGTGATCCTGATCGATCTCGACCGCTTCAAGTCGATCAATGACACCTACGGTCATCCTGCCGGCGACGTAATTCTCGCCGACGTGGGCGCGACGCTGAAGTCGCACACGAGAATCAACGACATCGCAGGTCGATACGGCGGCGACGAGTTCGTCATTCTGGTGCCCGATGGGACCCCGTGCGACGCGCAGCAACTCGCCGGCCGCGTCCTTGACAAGATCCGTCAGTTGCGATGGATGTTCGACGGCAAGGCAGTCTCCATCGGAGCGCAGCACGGCATCGCAGTCTCAAACGGCGCAATCACGAATCTTACCGAGCTGATCGCATCGAGCGACCAGGCGCTCTATCTGCAAAAACGCCTCGGATCGAGCCGCGCTCCCCTGGAGCGAGTGGCGATCTAACCGGTCCCTCCGGCGCAACTCCTTTCCGATTTCTCCGTACATCACGCACGACCCAGCGCTCGCGAAATGCGCCAGCCGCGTCGTCGAGGTGCACGACGGCCGGATCACCAGCGATCACGCAAGCTGATGCTTTCGGAGTGGAGCACGAAAACCCGGCGGCTGAAGCCGGAGCCACGCCATTCGCGAATTCTGGCCACGAGCCATGCCTGACGTGGCGTCGGCTTCAGCCGGCGGGTTTCGTTCTTCGCTCGGGATGACAAACGCTGATAGCCTTCGCGCGTGAGTGATCGGTTCGAACATCCGCGTGAAGAAGTCTGCGCGCATGCGCGCGCGATGTGGGAGGCGGGGCTCGTGGTCGGCTCGGCGGGCAATGTGAGTCGCCGTGCAGGGCCAGATCACATCGCGATCACCCCGACATCCCTCGCCTACGATCTCATGACCCCGGACGATGTCACCATCATCGAGATTGCAACGGGCAAAGCGGTCGACTCCTCCCGCGCCGCCTCGTATGAGCTGCCGATGCATCTCGTGGTGTATCGGCGGCGCGCGGACGTTGCGGCGATTGTGCATACGCACGCTCCGTTCGTCACGACGCTCTCGATTCTGCGGAAGCCTCTCCCGCCCGTGATCGACGAGATGATGCTCTACTTCGGCGGGCGCATCGAAGTGACCGACTACGCGTTCACCGGTACCGAGGCGGTCGGTGAGAACGTTGTGAAAGCTCTCGGCGATCGCACAGGGGTGATCATCGCGAACCACGGCAACGTCTGTGTCGGACGTGATTTGAAACAGGCGCTTCACGTCGCGGTGGTGATGGAGTCCGCCGCGCGCGCGTACGTTCAGGCGCTCGCCATCGGCGAGCCGATCGCGCTTCCCGACGACGCAATCGCGGCAGGCCGCCGTCTCTTCGATTCTCGAAAAAGCTAGCGGCTACGCCCGGGACGTCACGAGCTCCACGATCCGTTCGTACTGGCTCACTCCATCCAATCCGGCCTCGGCGATGACGGCTTTCCCCGATCCGCTGCCGGGATAATGCCCGTGCATGTAGGGATGCATCGTCAGCGCACGCCCGGTGTCGCTTCGGATCCAGCGGTACATCGTCGGCAGCGTGAAGCCTGTGATGCCGATCGCACGCTGCGCCTTCCTCTCCGGGAAAATCCGCTCGCGCTCCGCCGCGGGTAGCGCGTCGAACAGCTCAGCGCTCGCGACGTAGAAGACTTCGACGTCGAGTCCCGCGCGATCGAGCATCGGCAGCGTCTCCGTCACGAACGCGTACGTCACGCCCGACTCCTGAAGCACAATCGTCGCGTCAGGCGTGCCGCTCGGACTGCGCAACGCGTAGACGCCGCGCACAGCATGAGACGCGGGCGCAAGGCGTAATGCCTCGCGATCGACAACCGTCTCGTTCGGACGCGTGACGAAGGGTGCGATGATCGAAGGGTGTCGCGAGAACGCGGCAGAAAGCAGATACCAGATCTCTGCCGGATCCCACGGCGTGAGCGTGATCATTGCGCCCGGTGGAAAGTTTTCCTGCAGCAACTGCAGCGGCTGCGGATCGGCGTGCGTCGGGCCGTCTTCGCCTGTCTTCAATCCCGCGTGTCCGCAAATGAGAATCATCGGCTGCGCGGGCTCGGCGCCACGTTCACGACGCGCCTGATTGCCGATCGCGTGAAGTCGCGCTGCGATATGTCCGAGCGGCGCGAGGAACGCGCCGTATGACGCGCCGACTCCTACGTGCTTGCCAAACGATGAGATTCCCGCAAGCACTCCGCTCATCGCATCTTCGCAGATGCCACCGATCGAAAGCGTCCGGGTGTCCTCGTTACTGCCGCTCGCGTAGAAACCGCTCGCGAACTCTTTGCCCGCTTCGTTGATGCTTGTCGAGCCGAGGAGGTCGGCGGCGGCGATGAAGAACGCGCCGCCGCTGTAGCGGTTGAGATAGCCGAGCGCTTTGCCGAGTTGTCCA
>JAENWF010000001.1 GCA_016650215.1 Thermoanaerobaculia bacterium | reverse complement strand
TCATGCATGGCTCATGGCAGCATTCGTAAGCGACGTGGCGCCGGCTTCAGCCGGCGGCTTTTCGGTCTCTGTCGTTTCGAACGGATGCGTCACGCATTGCGGATCACTCGAAGAGCGTATCGACGTAAGCGTTCGGTTCGAACGGGATCAGATCATCCGCCGACTCGCCGACGCCGATGAACTTCACCGGGATGTCGAACTGGCGCATGATCGAGAGGATCACGCCGCCTTTGGCGGTTCCGTCGAGCTTGGTGACGATCATGCCGGTGACTTTCGCCGCTTCCAGGAACCCCGCGGCTTGATTGACGCCGTTCTGACCGGTCGTGCCGTCGAGGACGAGCAGCGTCTCGTGCGGCGCGCCGGGCAGCTCCTTCTCGATGACGCGGCGCACCTTCGACAGCTCGTCCATCAGATACGATTTATTGTGCAGCCGGCCGGCGGTGTCGATGAGGACCACGTCGGCGTTGCGCGCTTTCGCAGCGGTGACTGTGTCGTGCGCGACGGCGCCGGGATCGGAGCCCGCCTTGTGCTTGACTATCGGGACCCCGACGCGGTCGGCCCACATCTGAAGCTGCTCGATGGCAGCGGCGCGGAAGGTATCGGCCGCGCCGAGGATCACGTTGTAGCCTTCGTTCTTCCACCGCGCCGCGAGCTTTGCGATCGTCGTCGTCTTCCCGGTGCCGTTGACGCCGACGACGAGAATGACAAAGGGCTTCGCGCGCGTGATGTCGATCGTGGAGGCCTCGCGCTGCGGCACGAGAGCGCGCGTTTCTTCGCGTAGGACCTGCGTGAAGCGTTCCATGCTCGTGACCCGTTCGTCGCGCACGCGCTTCTCGATCCGCGCGACGAGCAACGCCGTCAGCTCCGCGCCAACGTCAGCGCCGAGAAGTCCCTCCTCGAGCCCGTCGATCGCCGACTGATCGAGCGGCAGATCAGGAGTGAGCGATTCCTTGACCTTCTCGATGATCTCCGTGTGAGTCATGAAGAGGCCGCGTTTGAGTTTGGCGAAGATGGTTTTTTGTTCTGCCATGGCGTTGTCGTTCGAGCGGAATGTTTGCTGAGGTCGTTGACGGTTAACGGTTAACGATCAACGCACCCTTGCTGTTCCCTGCTCCCGCGATGCAACGGCCTGCTTGACCATTGCTTCATCGACCGTGACGACGCGCGAGGCGTCGCGGGTCGCGGCCGAGGGGTCGAACTCGAGGTTGCGGATGACACGGCGGAAGATCTCGCGGAGGGCACGCGCTCCCAGACGCTTCTGGCGGGACGCATCCCAGGCGATCGCGATCAGTGCTCCGCGCGTGATCTGCAGGTCGACGCCGAAGCGCTGAAAGTAATCGCGCGAGGTGCGGAAGATCGATCCTTCCGGCTCGACGAAGATCCGCGACAGATCGCCCTCCGCGAGGTCGTTCAGCACAATGATCGACTCGAAGCGCGAGGCGAACTGCGGCGTCATGCCGTACCGGAAGATGTCGTCGTACTTGAGGTAGTCGCGCAGGTGAAACGGAAACTCTTCGCGGACCTCGCCTGAGGCGGACACGACGACAATCGGCTGCAACGGCGCAACATCCTGGCCGATCGTCGCGCGCCGAAGCACGCTCTCGTACAACTCTTCGAACGCGCCGCCGGCGACGAACAGAATGCCGGATGAATTGACGACGTGCGTGAATCCGTCAGCATCGAAGCGCACATGCTCGTTCTCCATGAGCGTGAGCAGCGCTTCCTGCGCGACGATCCCGCGCACGTTCGGCGAGCCGCTCACCTGCGCGCGGATCTTATCGACCTCGTCGATGAAGACGATCCCATGCTCGACCGATCGGATGATCCGGTTCATGTCCGCCGATTCGCCGATCATCTTCTTCGCGTTCTCGTAAAGGCGCCCGAGGACGACACGTCCGTAACCCTCATGCTCCTCGGCGAGCACGTTCGCATTCATCCGGACGATGTTCGCGAAGTCGGTGAGGTCCTTGCGGCTGCTCAGAAATTTCTCGACCGCGCGCATGAGCGTGGTCTTGCCCGAGCCGGAATTGCCGATCAGCAGGATGTTCGGCGCGGGTGCGCCGACGAGGTGCTTCACGAGCGCGACCGAAATCTCGCGGATCGCGTCGTCCTGGCCGACGACCGTCTTTCTGATTTCCTCGTAGATGTCACGAGGCAGGAGGGGGAAATCCATTGATGGATTTTATCCTGAGGAGCGAAGCGACGAAGGATCTTCTGATCGCACCTGGGAGGCCGAAGCCACGAGCATCGCCCGTGCTCTCAGAAGATCCTTCGCTTCGCTCAGGATTGAGAGCCTGCTTCGCTCAGGATTGAGAGCCTACTCAGGGTTTGACGAACATCGTAAACACCACCACCGCGATCAGCAGCAGCACGACCACCATCGAAATGTATGCGGCCTGCACGGTCTGACGGTGCATGTTCACGGTCTCGCGCCGCTCTCCGAGGAGATACTGCAGATACTCGACGCGCGGCTTGATCGAGCCGATCTTCTCTTCGAGATCGGGGTAGACGACCTGGTTGATCCCGGGAACCATGATCACCGGGATGAACGTCGCACCGCCGACGCGGCTGATGAAGTCGTTCAACATTCCGCTCTGCGGCTGTTCGGTCGTGCAGACGAGGCAGTGATAGATGGTCGTCGACTGCAGGACCGACAAAGCTTTCTGTCCGAGGCTTTTCGCGCGATAGGTGTTGACGACCGATTCCGAGGTCTGACGGAGGATTCGCTCGTTCAGCTCGGGAAGGCGCGTGAAGATGAATACGGTCTCTCCGGTCGCGAACGAGATCTTCTCGTCGCGGCGGAAGATGACCTCTCCGAAGCTCTCGAAGTCCTCCTCGCTGTGTTCGGAGGTGAACCCCTCCTCGCGGAGACGGTGCATCAGGCGTGTGACGGGGTCGCTGCCTGCAGGCGACTCGATCGGCTTCTCAGCTTTCAGCTCTTGCATATTTCCTGACGAGACGGACGAGGTCATCGAATTCAAACGGTTTGACCATGTAGTCGTCGGCGCCGCACTGGCGCGCCTTTTCCGCGATGTCGCGGTCGCCGGACACGACGATGTAAGGGATATCGCTGGTCTCGGGGTGGGACTTGATGGCGTTACAGAGCGCCTCGCCTCCCATCCCTTTGGTGGTGAGGTCTGCGAAGATCATGCTCGGCCGCTGCTCGCGGGTGCTCTCGAGCGCGCTCTGCCCGTCGGCGACGACGTGCGACTCGTAGCCGTTACGCTGCAGGACGAGCGCGATCAGCCGCGCCACCTGCGGGTCATCCTCGACGACGAGAATCCTCTCAATACTCAAACTGCACCCTCACCTGCTTGCGCAGATGGCCACCCATCGCACCGGCAAGCGCGCCGGCCGCGTTGGCAAGAGCATCGATCGGACTGGTTACGCGCGTCGGCAGGAATACCTGCCACACCGACATCGCCACCGCGAACAGCAGACCCGCAAGAAACGTGAAGAGATACGCGTGCGATCGCGGCCGAGCCGGCGAGTCCAGCGCCACGAACATCAGAAAACCCCATGGGATGAAGAGCAGCATGTTCGCGATGATCGGCATGAGCGCCGCCAGCAGCGCGCCGCGCGACGGCGTCGTGCCGCCACGAACGATCCGCCCCAGCAGATCGCCGGCCGGGTGCGAAGTCCCTGCGTATGCCTTCCCCGCAAGGTAGTAGAGAAGCGCGCAGATCGCGGCCGAGGTAAGTACCAGAAGTACCACCGTCATTCGCTTCCGCACAACGACGGTGCGGACCTCTCGCTTTCCCATGGCGAGGCATTATGTCGAACCACGCTCGAATCGCGCACATCATGAACGACAGGTCGACTGCCAGAATCGTGCTAACGCCCTTGAACGCCTTACAATCGAATAACTAATGGGTCCGGAGTCCCCTCAATCGGCGCCGTACCGTGAGCTCGCGGCGCGCGTCGCAGATCGTCTCGAATCAAACCGCAGCAGCGATGAGCCACTCGCCCCCTGGCCCGAGGAGGTCATCGTCTCGTCGGGCGGCGTCGCCGGCGCAATCGCCGCGGCGCTGCTCGCGAAGGTGCCGCAGGGTGTCGCAGCGCTGCGGATGCAGAGTCTCGAAACGCTCGCGCAGCGGATCGTCAATGAGGCGGGCGACTATCCGCGTCTGGCGCTCGAAGAGGAGCGTCGCCTCGCGATGCGACTCGCCGTGCGGGACGTCGATCACCCGATGATGGAGACGCGCGGCGCCGCGGCGATGCTCGAGCGTTCTTACCGCGACGTGCGCGACAGCGGCCTGACGCTCACTGAGTTCCTCGAGCGCGTGAACCGCACGCCTTCGCTCCGCAGCCGCGACCGCATCCGTACCGTGACCCGCGCCTGGGTTGATTACGAGCGCCTCATCCGCCGCCTCGGCGCGATCGATCCGGCCGATCTGCTCGCACGCGCGACGTCGCTCGTGAAGAGCGGCGCGCGTGTGAATCCTCAGATCGTGGCGGGGTTCTACGACATGACCGGGGCGCAGCAGGCGTTGATTGCGGCTCTACCAGTCGTAGAAAGCTGGTCGCCGGCAATCGACGGCCGCGCGATTGTCGCCACTTCGCCGGAGATCGTCATCAGCGAGCAAACAACGCGCGAGGAGGAAGCGCGCGCCGTCTGCATACGCGTCGCACAGCTCCTCGCCTCCGGCACGCCTGTCCGATCGATCGGAATCGTCGCGCGCTCGCTCGAGCCGTATGACGTGCATCTCTTTCATCGATTTGCCCGCGAGGCAGGATTCACAGCCACCGCGCCGGAGCAGTCGCCACTCACGGCCCACCGCATCGGCCGCGCGCTTACGATTCTCATCACGCTTCGCGAGCGCGACTTCCCGCGCACCGACGTGCTCGAACTCATCCGCAGCGGACTGCGCCTCGAGACGCGCATCAACGCCGACAAGGCTGACGTGGAGACGCGACGCCGCCCGATCGCAGGCGGCACGAGCGCGTCACTGCGCGATCGCGCGACAAGCTCACTCGTCCTCGGCGATTACGTCTCCGCCGTCGCCGAGCTCGAGACGATCACCGCGCAGATCGACGAGCGCTGGCTCGCTCGCACCGCCGACCTCTTCCGGGTTGAAGACGAGTCCGATCTCGCAGCACTCGATGCAATCGACCGGATCGCCGCTATTTTCCAGCGCGCGACGGCGTGGAATCGCCCGTTCGACGCATCGGCGTTGCTCGACATCCTGAAACAGGCGATGCTCAACGGCCCGCGGAGCGCAGGAGTCTGGCTCGGCGATGTGATGAGCTTCCGCGGACGCTCGTTCGAGCATCTCTTTGCCGTCCGGATGCAGGACTCGCTCGTGCCGCAGCGGCGCGTCGAGGATCCGCTGCTCACCGACTCCGACCGCCGCGCGCTCGGACTTCGCGAGATCGGCAACGGCCGCGACGAGGAACGCCTCCTCTTCGATCTCATCATCGCGGGAGCCGGAACCATCCACTTCAGCTACAGCTCGAGCGACGGATTCGGCACGCCGCTGCGAGCCTCGCAGTATCTGAAAGCGCTCGCAATCGAAAGGGAACCGGAAAAGAAGCACGAGATCCTGAAGAATTTCTCGCGGTATGTTGCGGAGCGTCACCCGGAGCGGTTCGAAGGGAAGACGGAAGACCGCCGGCTGAAGCCGGCGCCACGTCACGCGCGGATCCTGCCACGAGCCATGCCTGACGT